>NZ_CP050695.1:300000-397500 GCF_012044895.1 Aquisalimonas sp. 2447 | reverse complement strand
GAGATAGACATGAGCTTGCCGAACATATCGTCCGCCGGCTCCTGAATGCCCACATAGTTGTTCAGGGACTTCGACATCTTCTGCACCCCGTCCAGCCCCTCGAGGATGGGCACCGTCATGACCACCTGCGCGGACTGCCCGTAGGACTGTTGCAGCTGCCGCCCCACCAGCAGGTTGAACTTCTGGTCCGTACCGCCGAGTTCAACGTCCGCCTTGAGTTCCACCGAGTCGTAGCCCTGGATCAGCGGATAGAGGAACTCGTGAATCGCGATGGCCTGCCCTGAGGTGTAACGCTTGTGGAAGTCGTCGCGCTCAAGCATGCGCGCCACCGTGTGCCGCGCGGCGAGCTGTATCATGTCGGTGGCGGAGAACGCATTCATCCAATGGGAGTTGAACACCACCCGGGTGCGTTCGGGATCAAGAATGCGGAAGACCTGCTCTTGATACGTGCGCGCGTTGGCGCTGACCTCCTCGGGCGTCAGCGGTTTGCGCGTGGCGCTCTTGCCGGAGGGGTCGCCGATCATCCCGGTGAAGTCTCCGATAAGGAAGTAGACTTCATGACCGAGATCCTGGAACTGCCGCAACTTGTTGATCAGCACTGTGTGCCCCAGGTGCAGGTCCGGCGCTGTCGGATCGAATCCCGCCTTGATACGCAGGGTGCGCCCGGCACCCAGACGCTCCTTCAGTTCGGATTCCACCAGTACTTCATCGGTACCCCGGGTCAGCTCTGCCAGGGCCGCATCCACATCCACCATGATGCTATCTCTGAGAAAGGTTGAACGAGGACGGGATTCTAACAGGATGCAATTCCGTGCGCGCATGCGCCTGCAACCGTGCTCCCAAGGGGCGTACCATGTCGCGAGCGCTGCCAACCCGGAGGATCTCGCCCCATGGGCCCGCGCACCTATATCGGCCTGATGACCGGCACCAGCATGGACGCCGTCGACGCCGCCCTGGTGGATCTCAACGATGCCGTGCCCAGGCTGGTCGCAACACATGGCTCCCCGCTGCCAGACCCGTTGCGCCAGCAACTCCTGGCGGTCCACGCCGGAACCGGACTGACGGAGTTGCTGGACCTGGATGCCCGCCTGGGCGAAGTCCTGGCGAATGCGGCAACGGAGCTGCTGGACCGGGCCGGCGTCGCTGGAAGCCAGGTGCGGGCCATCGGCAGCCATGGGCAGACGCTCTGGCATGCGCCGGACGCCGAAAACCGGACCACCCTGCAGGCCGGTGATCCCAACCGCATCGCCCAGCGCACGGGCATCACCGTGGTTGCCGACTTCCGCCGTCGCGACATGGCCGCAGGCGGTCAGGGTGCACCGCTGGCGCCGGCGTTCCACCGGGCATTCTTCGCTTCGGCGACGGAACGCCGGGCCGTGGTCAACATCGGCGGCATCGCCAACATCACCTGCCTGCCCGCCGACGCCACGCCGGTCACGGGCTTCGACACCGGCCCCGGCAATGTGCTGCTGGACACCTGGTGCCGGCAGCAGGGGCAGGGGAACTACGATGCCGACGGCGGCTGGGCGGCGCAGGCAAATGCGGACCCGGACCTCCTGGCGCGGCTACGGGACGACCCGTATTTCCGCCGGTCGCCACCGAAGAGCACGGGGCGCGAGTACTTCAATGCGCAGTGGCTTGCAGGCGCGGGCCTGGAGGGGCATGCACCGGCCACGGTGCAGGCAACACTGGCGGAGCTCACGGCCGGCACCATTGCCGACGCTCTGCACGAGGCCTTGCCCCGGGCGGAACGACTACTGGTGTGTGGCGGCGGAGCGCGGAACTGGGATCTCATGCAGCGCCTCGGCCGCAATCTGCCCGGCGTGGTCGTGGAATCCACGGCAGACCACGGCATCGCCCCGGACTGGGTGGAGGCAGCGGGGTTCGCATGGCTCGCCCACGCCACCCTGCAGGGACAAGCAGGCAACATCCCCGAGGTCACCGGGGCTGACTCGCCCGTGCCGCTGGGCGGCATCTATCCCGGCGGCATCGGCCAGGGGCAGCGCTGAGCTGCCCTCCGGATCAGACGGCGAAAGAGGAGCCGCAACCGCAGGTGGTGGTGGCGTTGGGATTGCGGATCACGAACTGGGCACCTTCGATGCCCTCGACATAGTCGATCTCGGCGCCCTCGAGGTACTGCACGCTCATGGGATCCACGAGCAGGGTGACGCCGTTCTTCTCCATGGCGGTATCGCCGTCCTCGACGTTGTCGTCGAAGGTGAAACCGTACTGGAATCCGGAGCAGCCCCCACCGGCAACGTAGACGCGCAGCTTCAACGAGTCGTTGTTCTCCTCGTCCAGAAGTTCACGCACCTTGTTCGCCGCACTGTCGGTAAAGACCAGCGGGGCATCCTGTTCGAGTGCTGCTTCCGCCATGGTTTCGGGCCTCCGGGAGATGGATCGCATCGGGCAATGTCGTCACTGCGGCGTCCGAACGAGGATGGCGCGCGCAGCAACCCAGCCAGACCCATTGTCCTCCCGGCAGCGGGGGGCCGTCAACTTGGCCCCCGGGCACTCAGGGGAGGACAGGAACCCCTTCCAGTCCGGCGGCCTCGGGCAGACCGCACATGAGATTCATGTTCTGCACCGCCTGACTGGCCGCTCCCTTGGTGAGGTTGTCGATCACCGACAGCACGATGGCTGTACGACCGTCCTGGGGCGGGTGGACGGCAATGCGACAGAGGTTGGTGCCACGCACCGTGCGGGTTTCCGGATGGCTGCCGGCGGGGAGCACATCGACGAAGGGCTCGTCCGCGTAACGCGCCTCGTACAGCGACTGCAACTCATCCGCCGGAATGTTCAGCGGCGCGTAGAGGCTTGCCTGCATGCCACGGGTCATGGGAATGAGATGCGGCAGGAATGTCAGGCCCACGCTGCCACCGACAGCGGCTTCCAGGGTCTGCCGGATCTCCGGCAAATGGCGGTGGCCGTCGGCGCCGTAGGCGCGCAGGTTCTCGTTGGCCTCGCCGAACAGGGTCGGCACCTGGGCCTTGCGTCCGGCGCCGGAGACTCCGGACTTGCAGTCAGCCACCAGGGACTGGACATCCACATGGCCCGCTTCCACCAGAGGCAGCCAGCCGAGCGCTACGGCGGTGGGGTAGCAGCCGGGGTTGGCGACCAGGCGCGCGCCAACGATCCGCGAACGGTACATCTCCGGCAGACCGTATACCGCTTCCTCCAGGAGTTCGGGGCAAGCATGCGCCATGCCATACCAGCGCTCCCACGAAGCCGCATCCCGCAGGCGAAAGTCTGCCCCGAGATCGACCACGCGGACGCCGGCAGCGACGAGCTCCGGCGCCATGCCCATGGCCGTGCCGTTGGGCGTGGCGAAGAACACCAGATCACACGCCGCAAGCTCGCCCACCTCCGGCTCCGTGAACTGGAGATCCACATGGCCACGCAACCCCGGGAACATCGCGTCCACGCGGGTGCCGGCGTTGCCCCGGGAGGTAATGGCACGCACGCTGACCTGCGGGTGGCCGGCCAGCAGCCGCAAGAGTTCTGCACCGGTGTAACCGGTACCGCCGACGATGCCTACGGTAATCATGAGCCACTCCTGGCCGTCGCTGGGGGCGCGAACGCGCACCGGGGTGATGATTTTACGGCGGCGGCCGCTCCGAGGGAACCGCAACGCCCGGCGCCGGTCTCAAGCAGAGACTGACAAGACCTGTGGCCGCCGCCGCAGGCGCCGCTGTAGAATCCCCACCACGCTCTCTCGGGACACGGGATCATGACCAAACGCAAGGATATCTGGGCCGGCCTCGTCGGGGTCGCGGTGATTGCGATGGCAGCACTGGTGTGGCTCGCCCCCTGGCAGGCGGAGCGGGCGCCCGAGGTACGGCTGGAGACCCTGGACGGCGACCGCTTTGCCCTGAGTGATCTCCGTGGCCAACCCACCGTCGTTGCTTTCTGGGCCACTACCTGTGCCAGTTGTGTCGAGGAGATCCCGCACTTCAAGGACCTATACGCGGAGTTCGCCGACCAGGGCTTCGAGATCATCGCCGTGGCGATGGAGTACGACCCGCCGGAGCAGGTACGCGCCATGGTGGACGACCGTGAACTCCCCTACCGCGTGGTCCTGGACCGGGACGGCAGCATCGCCCGTGCGTTCGGCGAGATCCGGCTGACGCCGACCACGTTCCTCATCGGCCCCGACGGCGAAATCCTGCAACGCCGCCTGGGCATGGTGGACGTGGAGCGCATGCGCGAACGCCTGACCGGGCTGGTACCCGGCCAGCCAGTGACCGAGCCGGGGGACGCGTAACCACGCCATGACCTACCTCTGGATCAAGGCCTTCCACCTCATCGCCGTAGTGACCTGGTTCGCTGCGATCTTCTACCTGCCGCGCCTGTTCGTCTACCACGCCATGGCCGAGGACGAGGCGGGCCGCGAGCGTTTCAAGACCATGGAGCGCAAGCTCTACCGGGGCATCATGAACCCCAGCGCCGTGGTGGCCATCGCGCTCGGCCTGGCACTGCTGTGGCTGAACCCGGGGTGGCTCACACAGGGATGGATGCACGCCAAACTGGCGCTGGTGGTGCTGCTGGTGGGGTATCACCTGTGGTGCGGCGCGCTGCTGCGCCGCTTCCGGGATGATGCCAACAGCCACGGTCACGTCTGGTATCGGATATTCAACGAGGCGCCGGTGCTGCTGCTGGTGGCCATTGTGATCCTGGCGGTGGTGAAGCCCTTCTGACTCCACCACCCACCGAACCAGAGTCCGCTGCCCCTGCGCCGCGTGACGGGGTGTCTCAGGTCTGGGACTGCTCGTAGTTTTCCTTGCCAAGCCGGTCGTAGAGGTCGATCTGGATTTCGAGGAAGTCGACATGCTCTTCCTCGTGGACCAGCATCCCGTTCAGCAGATCACGGCTGGCGTAATCCTCCACCGACTCGGCATAGGCAATGGCCTCCCGCAGGTCGGCAATCCCCTTCTGCTCCAGCTTGAGATCGCACTCCAGCACTTCCCGGACGTTCTCCCCGATGAGCAGCTTGCCGAGATCCTGCAGATTGGGCATGCCCTCCAGGAACAGGATGCGGTCGATGAGCTGGTCGGCGTGCTTCATCTCGTCGATGGACGCCTTGTATTCCTTGCCGCCCAGCTTCTCCAGGCCCCAGTCGTTGAGCATGCGGGAGTGCAGGAAGTACTGGTTGATCGCGGTCAGTTCGTTGTAGAGAACCTTGTTGAGATGCCCGACTACCTTGGCGTCACCCTTCATTCGGTGGCTCCCGTCTTCTTGGTTGACTGGACTGCAGCGTGCCTGCCGCCTGGCAAGGCACGCCGGACTGAGGACAGTCTAATACAGGAAAGGGAGGCTAGGGGAGGCCGCAGCCACACCGCAGGCAGCACGCACCTGACGCTTCAGGCGCTCTCGCGCGCGGTGGCGGGCTCGTCGGCAACCAGCGGCGGCAGATCAATGTGAACCGCTTTGGCGCCCAGGCTACCGCGCGCCTTGGTGAGGACTTCCAGTGCTTCCGGGCCACAGCGACCGCAGCAGGCGCACAGGCCGAGCTGATGGCGCAGGTCGCGCATGGTACGCGCACCGCCCTGAACAACGGCGCGGCGGATATCGTGATCGGTGACGGCGTGGCAGAGGCAGACGTACATGGCAACCCTCCGTATGGATGGTTGCAGTCTGAATGCAAATGCGACTGATTGTCAATTAGAACTAGTGTCCTGTCCCAGAAGTGCGCGCATTAATGGCGCGCACTTCTGGGACAGGACACTAGGGCTACTTGCCTGGTCGCACCAGACCGCCGAGACCCGCCTCCTCCAGTGCCCGGTTCAGGCGCCGCCGGACATCCGCCGGGTTCTCCAGGGTAAATGCCTCCTCCAACAGGGCGCTGGCCTGCTGACGGGTGAAGCTGCGCATCACCCACTTGACCCGCAGCAGACTGGAGACGCTCATGCTCAGCCCCCGCACGCCCAGCCCCAGCAACAGGATGGACGAGGCGGGGTCCCCCGCCATGGCGCCGCACACACTCACCGGGCAATCGTTGCGCTCCCCGGCTTCCACCACCTGGCGCACGGCCTGCAGCACCGCGGGGTGCAGCTCATCGTAAAGGCCCGCCACCCGTGCATTGTTACGATCCACAGCAAGCAGATACTGGGTCAGGTCGTTGCTGCCGATGGAGAGGAAGTCCACACGCCGCGCAAGGCTGTCCGCCTGGTACACCGCCGAGGGCACCTCGATCATCACCCCGATCTCGGGCATGGTGCCGATCTCGATGCCCTCTTCTTCCAGCTCCTCGCGGGCACGCTCCAGCAGCACCCGCGCCTCGTCCACCTCCTGGACGCGGCTGATCATGGGCAACAAAATACGCAGATTGCCGCAGTTGGCATTGGCCCGCAGCATCGCCCGCAGCTGGGACAGGAAGATTTCCGGATGATCCAGGGTCAGACGAATCCCCCGCCAGCCGAGGAACGGGTTCTCCTCCCGCACCGGGAAATAGGGCAACGGCTTGTCGCCGCCCACGTCCAGGGTGCGCAGCACCACCGGCCGCGGCACGAAGGGCTCCAGCACCTGGCGGTAGACCACGGTCTGCTCATCTTCGCCGGGGAAGCGCTCGCGCACCATGAAGGGGAACTCGGTACGGTGCAGACCAATACCGTCGCAGCCACTGGCCAGGGACGACGTAATATCCGCCATGAGGCCCGTGTTGGCATAGAGCCCCATGCGGAAACCGCAGGGCGTCTGCGCCGGCTGGTCCTTGAGCACCTGGAGCTCCTCGGACAGCTCGGCATCCTCCTTGAGCAGCCGCCGGTACTCCTTGCGCACCCGCTTGTCCGGCTCGATGTGGACACGGCCGGTATAGCCATCGGCGATCAGTTGCTTGTTCTCCAGCCGCCCCACGGGCAGCTCGGCCACACCCATGACCGCGGGGATGTTGAGCGCCCGGGCCAGTATGGCCACGTGGGAGTTGCCCGAGCCCCGGGCAGTGACCACCCCTTTCAGCCGTTCCGTGGGGATCTCCGCCAGTTGTGAGGCGCTGATCTCCTCGCCCACCAGGATGGTGCCCTCGGGCACCTCACGGCTGTCGCCGCTGTCCATTTGCAACCGCATGAGGATGCGGCGCCCCACGTCGCGGATATCGCTGGCGCGCTCACGCAGGTAGGGATCTTCCATTTCGTCGAAGACGCTGACGTACTGCGCGATGCTGTCACGCAGAGCACCGCAGGCCCAGTTCCCCTCACGGATGCGCTGCTCGGTACCCTGCACAAGACTCTCGCTGTCGAGCATCTTCAGATAGACGTCGAACATCATGTGCTCGTCCGACGGAATGGCGTCGGCGAGCTGATCCGCCAGTTCCTGGACCTCCGCGCGCACCGCCTTCAGGGCACTGCGGAAGGAGGCCACCTCGCCGTCCACGTCGTCGACGGCCCTGTCCGGCACGGCGAACAGGTCCGCGGGGGAGTACGCCACCATGGCCCGGCCGAAGGCCACTCCCGGCGCCCCGGGGACACCGTCCAGAGGCTTGCGGGTCAGCGGCAGTGGCGTGGGCAGGCCGCCGCTGCCCTCGTTGCCACTGGCCTCGCTGTGGGCAATGGCACCGGAGAGCTGGGCGGCCATGGTGACGATGAACGCCACTTCCTCCTCGCCGAAGCGGCGCCGCGCAGTCTGCTGCACCACCAGCACGCCGAGCAGGCGGCGGAAGTGAATGATCGGTGCCCCGAGGAAGGAGTGGAACTTCTCTTCACCGGTCTCGGGGAAATAGCGGAAGCGGGGGTGTGTTTCCGCATCCTCGAGGTTCAGGGGCTCCTTGCGCTCGCCCACCAGGCCAACCAACCCCTCATCAAAGCGCAGACGCACCTGGCCGACGGCATCCGGGTTCAGCCCGCGAGTGGCCATGAGCACGTATTCCTGGGTGTCCTGATCCACCAGGTAGACGGAGCAGACGTCCACATGGGTGGAATCGGCCACGCGCTTGACGATGATATTCAGCGCATGCTGCAGCCCGCGGGCGGCATTGACCTCCTGGATAATGCTGTGAAGGGTCTGAAGCATGCCATTCGTCCTGTCGCGGCCCGGCTGTCACCGGCTCCGGTGCGTTCAAGAGTACAGGAAGGTACCGGATTGTCCCATGTCGGCTCAGGCGCCGGTGGAGCGGCGCCGGCGACGCCCGCCCCCCTGGGCTCCCTGGACATGGGCCGGCTGCTCCGGGGCACCGTCCGGAAACAGCAGCGGGGCCAGCTCACGCAGGGCCCTGCGGTAGACATGACGCTTGAAGAACACCACGTCCCGGGCCGGGCGCCAGTAATCCACCCAGCGCCAGTCGTCGAACTCCGGACTGCCGCTGGCGTCCAGGCGCACGGCGGACTCGCCACCGACCAGCCGCAGCAGGAACCACTGCTGTTTCTGGCCAATACATAAGGGCCGCTGGTGGCGCCGCACCAGGTGCCGGGGCAGGTGATAGCGCAGCCAGCCTGCAGTGGCACCGATCACCTCCACGTGCGCCGGCTCCAGGCCGACCTCCTCGTGCAGCTCGCGGTACAATGCCTGCTCGGGCGTCTCGTCGCGCTTGATGCCCCCCTGGGGGAACTGCCAGGCATTCTGGCCGATACGACGCCCCCAGAACACCCGGCCCTCCTCGTTACTGAGGATAATGCCGACGTTCGCTCTGAAGCCGTCCGAATCAATCACTTAACGTATTTTCCGAAGTTTTGGTTGATGTTTTCATTGTTCCACAAACCCGTTGCAGCCGGCAAACTGGCCGCTGTAGCCAACATGCATAAAGGACACGAGCAGCGCGATGCCACTGGCGATATTCGATCTCGACAACACCCTGTTGCACGGCGACAGCGACTACCTCTGGGGCCGCTTTATGGTGAAGCGGAGTCTGGTGGACGGGCCAAGCTATGATGCGGAGAACGACCGCTTCTACCAGCAGTACCTGGCGGGAACACTGGACATCCACGCGTATCTGCGTTTCGCGCTGGCACCGCTGACCTGGTACAGCCCGGAAGAACTTCACGCATGGCGGCGGGAGTTCGTGGACGAATGGATCCGGCCCCTGGTGCTGCCCCGGGGCCGCGAGCTGGTGCGCGATCACGCGGCCAGGGGGGATACCACCCTGATCATTACCGCCACCAACCGCTTCATTACCACCCCCATCGCCGACCTGTTCAGCGTGGATGAGCTGCTGGCAACCACGCCGGAATGGCGCGACGGGGCCTATACCGGCGAAGTCACCGGTCCGGTGACCTTCGGCGCGGGCAAGGTGGAGGCGCTGGAGGAGTGGCTAACCCGGCACGGCGAGAGCCTCGCAGGCAGCCATTTCTACAGCGACTCCCACAACGATCTGCCGCTGCTGGAACGGGTGGATCACCCGGTGGCGGTGGACGCCGACGACACCCTGCTGCGCCATGCCGGCGAGCGCGGCTGGCGAACCATGAGCCTGCGATGAACCTGATCCACGGCATGCTCGGCATCCTCGTCTGCCAGCTGGTGGGCGAGACACTGGCCCGGGCGGCAGGGCTGCCGATACCCGGGCCGGTGCTCGGCATGCTGCTGCTGTTCGCATTCCTGCTCTGGTACGGCGACCCACCCCCGGCGCTGCGCCGGGTCAGCGATACCCTGCTCAACTACCTGGCGCTGCTGTTCGTGCCCGCCGGGGTGGGCATCATGGTGCACTTCCAGCTCATCGCACGGGACTGGCTCGCCATCAGCGTCGCCCTGGTAGTGAGCACGGCGGTCACGCTGATCGCCACCATGCTCACCCTGCGCGGCATGCTGGCGCTGCGGAGGCGCCGCCATGACTGAAGAGATCACCGACATCTGGGTGTACCTGGCCACCTCGCCACTGCTGTGGCTCACCACGACGCTGGCGGTTTTCGTGTTCAGCACCTGGCTGAACCAGCGGCTGGGCGGCAGCCCGGCCCTGCACCCGGTGCTGCTGTCCATGGGCCTGCTGATCGTGATCCTGCTGGCCACCGGCACGGACTACGACACCTACTTCGAGGGCGCGCAGTTCGTGCATTTCATGCTGGGGCCAGCCACCGTGGCCCTGGCCATCCCGCTCTACTACCACCGCCGGCAGATCCGCGCCTGGCTGGGGCCGTTGCTGGTTGCCGGCGTTGTCGGCGCCAGCGTCGCGGCGCTGTCCGCCATAGCTGTGGGATCGCTGCTGGGCGGCGGCGACGTCAGCCTGATGTCGCTGGCACCGAAATCGGTGACCACGCCCATCGCCATGGGCGTGGCGGAGCAGCTGGGCGGCCTGCCCTCGCTCACCGCTGCACTGGTGCTCCTCACCGGCAGCCTGGGCTGCCTGATGGCACCCGGGCTGATCCGCGTTCTGCGCATCCGCGACGACGCGGTCAAGGGCTTCGCCATGGGGCTGACTGCCCACGGACTGGGAACCGCGCAGGCATTCAGCATCAGCGCCACCGCCGGTGCCTTCGCCGGGCTCGGCCTGAGCCTGGCGGGTCTGATCACCGCCTTCCTGCTGCCCCTGCTGATCACCTGGCTGCCCCTGGGGTAACCCGCAACCCCGCCCGGTCCCGGGGAGTTGGCCACGGTCTTGCAGCACCAAAGTGATAACCACAATGGACCGGCCCAGCCGGGGAGGAGGCAAGCATGAGTCTGGAGACGCCGATCCTGCGGCTGCTCATCAAGGACGCCCGCATGTCCTACGCCGAAATCGCCCGGGAGCTCGACTGCTCCCGGGCCTATGCCCGGGAGCAGGTCAAGAAGCTTCTGAACGACGGCCTGATCGAGCAGTTCACCGTGGTGCTGAACCCGGACAAGATGGGCAAGACCCTGTCCACCTTCGTGGATGCGAAAGTCGCCCCGTGGCGCCTGGAGGAGACGGCACGGGAGCTGGCCGACACGCCGGAGGTGGTCAGCCTTTACATCATGAACGACATGCAGAGCCTGCACATCCACACGCTCACGGATGATAACGACAGTCTCTACCGCTTTCTTCAGGAGCACCTGCTCGGTCGCGACTACGTAATCAGCCTGGACTGCAAGACGCTCATGTCACGGGTGAAGCATCGGCGCGGTGGCCCCCGGCTCTGAGAAAACGCTGCCCTCACCCGTTGAGCACGCTGTAGAGCATGGACAGCGCAGTGAGGAACAGGAACACAGCGAACGCCCTTTTCAGGTGCGTCGTGTCCATGGTCATGGCCAACCTGACCCCGAATGGTGCACAAAGAACCGTCAGTGGCGCGATCACGGCCAGGCCCAGTAGGCTCACATAGCCCAGGCTGAAGGGAGGCAGCGAGTCCGCGCCCCAGCCCGCCCAGACGAAGCCCACCGCCCCCGGCACGGAAATGATGGTGCCAATGGCCGCCGCCGTACCGATGGAACGGCGGATCGGGTAACCCAGGGCATCCAGGATGGGCACGCTCAGCGTGCCTCCGCCAATCCCCATCATGGTGGAGACACTGCCGATGAACGTACCGATCCCGTGCCGGAGCGCACCAGCAGGGGGCGTGCCGGTAATCTTCGGCGGCCCGCTGGAACGTGCCATGTTGATCGCCACCAGCACGGCCATGATCGCGAAAACCGCGGTGAGGAAACGCCCGGAGACCACCGCGCTCAACACAATGCCCAGCACGACCCCGGCCAGCAGGGCAGGGCCCAGGTCGCGCAGCAACCCGGTGTCCACCGTGCCGGCGTGATAATGGCTGCGGGCGGAACGCAGGGATGTGGGCACGATGATCGCCAGGGAGGTGCCCACCGCCAGGTGCATGCGCAGCGCGGGGTCGATATCCAGCAGGGCAAACACGTAGAACAGCACCGGCACAACCACGATGCCCCCACCCACCCCGAGCAGGCCGGCGAGAATCCCCGCCAGAACCCCCGTGAGCAACAACCCCAGCACCAGGCCACCCATCTCGACCAGCGTGATATCCCCCATCCCCTTGTCTCCCTGGACTCAGTGAACGCCGGCCACACCGCCGTCGCAGCGCGGGTCGGAACTTGCGAAAACGGCCCCCTCCGGCGACCGGACCAACATGCCGGCGTGGCCCATCATGCTGTTGCAGCCACTGACCACATCCACCGGATGGCCACGTTCCCGCAACCCACGGATGACGGCTTCACCCAGATCCTCCTCGACCTTGAGGGAATCGGTACCGTGCCCCCAGGTTCGCCCCAGCAGCCAACGCGGCGCCGCCACGGCGTCCTCCGGTGACATGCCGTGACGAATGGCGCGGGTATAGATCGCCGCCTGGGTCTGGGGCTGGCCTTCACCGCCCATGGTGCCGTAGACCACGGTTCGGCCGTCGGACATGGTCGCCAGCGCCGGGTTCAGGGTATGGAAGGGTCGACGGCCGGGCTCCAGCACGTTCAGGGCGGCGGGATCCAGGGAGAAACTGCAACCACGGTTCTGCCACACGATACCCAGCGACGGCATCGACACTCCGCTGCCGAACTCGTGGAACAGGCTCTGGATGAAGCTTACGCTGCGGCCTTCCGCATCCACCGCACCCAGCCAGACGGTATCCCCGCCGCCCCGGGACGGTGGCCAGGGCGCTGCCTGGTCCGGATCGAACCCCGTCGCCAGCTGATCCAGCACCGCCGGAGTCAGCAGACCTGCCGGAGGCTCCGGGACGCGGCCGGGATCCGTTACCACCCGGTCGCGGACACGGAACGCCGCCTTGGTGCATTCCACCAGGGCGTGCACATAGGCGTCGCCGTCCACTGTGTGGGGGTGGCGTGCACGAACGCGGTCGTAGAGCCCCAGAATCAGGAGCGACGCCAGGCCCTGGGTGGGTGGCGGCATGTTGGCCAGCAGGCCGTCGTCCAGCTGCAATGACAGCGGATCCACATAGCGCGCGGCGTAGTCGGCCAGATCGGCGCCGCGCAAGGGGCTACCGGCAGCCTCCAGCTCCCGCGCAATGGTGGCGGCGACGTCACCCTGGTAAAAGTCCGCCGGACCGGCCTCGGCAATACGGTCCAGCAGATCGGCCAGCGCCGGTTGCCGCAGGGCCTCGCCCACGGGGACCGACGCGCCACCGGGCACGAATACGTCATTGAATCCCGGCTGAGGGGTGAGTTCGTCCCGTTTATCCGCCAGGGTGTCAGACTGGCTGGCGGTCATGGGAAAGCCTCGACGAGCCAGCGTTGCGGCCGGGGCCAGCAGGCGCTTGAGCGGCAACCGGCCACCCCACTGCTCCCGGGAAGCCCGTTCCGCCAGCGCCCAGCCGCTGACGGTACCCGCGACGGTATTGGCCGCAACACCGCCACGATGGGGAATACTGTCGAACCCCTGCCTGCGATACCACTCGGGCGTCGCCAGCGCGGCAGCCGTGCCGCAGGCTTCGATGCCCCATGCCGGCTTGCCCGGTTCCTGCACCAGCCAGAAGCCGTCGCCGCCCAGCCCGTTCATGTGGGGGTAGGTCACCGCAATGGCGGCGGCAGCGGCAGTCATCGCCTCCAGCGCGTTACCGCCCTCGGCCAGCACCTCGCCCCCCGCCTCCGCCGCCAGGTGGTGCGGTGCGACCACCGCTGCCCGCAAGGGCTCGGGGTTTGCTTTCACGACCATGTTGTCTCTCTCCTCAAGTGGTATTGCCGACTACCAGCCAATGGCTTCGGGCAGCCAGAGCACGACGCCGGGGAAGGCGAAGATCAGTGCCAGCGCCACGATCTGGATGATCACGAACGGGACCGCCCCGCGATAGATATCTCCTGTTGTCACCCCGGGCGGCGCCACGCCCCGCATGAACAGCAACGACCAGCCGAAAGGCGGTGTCAGGAACGACGTCTGCAGATTCATGGCGATGAGAATAGCCACCCAGACCATGGAAATATCGCCGCCCGCCTGCTGGATGAAGGGGAGCAACAGTGGCACGGCGATGTAACTGATCTGAATCCACTCCAGGAAAAAACCCAGCACGAAAATCAGCACCAGCATGAAGATCAGAGCGGCGTACACACCCCCCGGGACGAACGTGAACATGCCCTCGATCAGAAACTCCCCATCAAGGCCGCGGAAAGCCAGGGCAAAGACCTGCGAAGCGATCAGCACGAAGAAGATCATGCAGCTGATGCGCACGGACGTGGTCAGCGTCTCACTGAGCACCGGCATGGATAGCCGGCCACTGACGAAGGTCAGCAGCAGCGCTCCCACGGCCCCCACCGACGCCGCCTCCGTCGGGGCGGCAACGCCGCCGATGATCGACCCCAGCACCGCGAACACCAGCAACAGGGGCGGCACAACCGTGGTGCCGATATCCTTGACCAGTTGGGTCTTGCTGAGCGCTGCGCGCTCCTCCTCGTCGATGGCCGGCACGTCCGCGGCGAAGAAGTACGCCAGCCCCAGCAGGTAGACCAGATACAGCCCGGCCAGCAGCAGGCCCGGCACCAGTGCGGCAGCAAACAGACTGCCCACGGAGATGTTCATGATATCGGCGAGCACCAGCAGAACCAGGCTCGGCGGTATGATCTGCCCCAGGGTGCCCGCCGCGCAGATGGTCCCGCAGGCGATGGGCGTCTTGTAACCCCGGCGAATCAGGGTGGGCAGGGCCATCAGCGTCAGCGTCACGATGGCAGCGCCGACAATGCCCGTGGACGCCCCCAGCAGCACTCCCACCAGGATCACCGCCAGCGCCATACCCCCGGGCAGCCGTCCGCACATGTGGCCAATGACATCCAGCATGCGCTCGGCGATCCGGGAGCGTTCCAGCATCACGCCCATGAACACGAACAGCGGGATGGCAAGAAGCGTGTAGTTGGTGATCACGCCGTAAATCCGGGAAGGCAGCAATTCGAAAAGCCAGCCGTCGAAGCCGATGAATCCGAACAGAAAGCCGACGCCGGCGACGGCGAAACCCACCGGCATTCCCGAAAGGACGAGAACGAAGAAGGCGATGATCATCCCGAGGGCATAGTATTCCAACGGCATGGATCAGCTCCGCAGCATGTGCATGTAGTGGAAAGTCAGGCGACGACCGCTGGCCAGCGCCTCGGCAACAGCCTGGGTGGCCACGAAGGCGAAGCCGACGACCACCAGCCCCTTGGGAATGAAACGCCAGGGCAGCCCGTTGGAATTCGGAGAACGCTCACCGCGCAGGAAGGAACCCTCGGCGAAGGGGTAGCCGAAGTGGATGATCAGCACCGCGCACGGCAGCGCGACCACCGTCGCGGTCAGAAGATTGAGCCAGAGGCGGCCGGTGCGGCCATACCGCTGGGAAAAGATGTCGACCCGAACGTGATCGTCGTAGCGCATGGCATAGGCAATGCCCACCATGGCCATCACCGACAGCAGGTACCACTGCAGCTCCTGAGCCCAGACGGCACCGACGCCGAAACCGTAGCGCAGCACCACGTTGGTGAACACCAGCAGCACCATCAGCCCCATGGCGATCACGCCGATCCAGCCCGCCAGACCGGTCAACCGCTTGAGCAGAAACTCCAACCGAACAACGAGACGCAGCATACGATCCTCCCCGGGGTGCCGCCCTGATGGCGGCACCCCGTTCGCGCGAAGCCCCGATCAATCCAGCATCCGGCGACCCTTGTCACGGATCTGCGTCTGGAAGATCGTCTCGCTGTTCTCCTGCCAGCGGTCGTGCTTCTTCTTGAACTCCCAGAAGCTGTCGTTGACCTTCTTCACCAGCGGATCCCGGTTCGCCTGCGTGTTCAGGATGTCCCGGGTCGCCTCGAATAAGGCATCGATCACGTCTTCCGGCAGGGTGTCGAAAGTGACCCCGTGGTTGTCCCGCAAGTCGTCCAGGGCATCGCCGTTGCGGGCTTCCAGCCAGGCGTGGGAGGTGATGTTGCAGGCCGCCGCCGCATTGTGAAGGATGGCCTTCAGGTCATCCGGCAGGGACTCGTAATCATCCTTGTTGATGATCACCTCGGTGGTGGTGGACGGCTCATGCCAGCCGCTGGAATAGTAGTAGCTGGCCGCGTTGTGCAGCCCGAGCTCGCGATCCAGGTAGGGGCCGACCCACTCGGCGGCGTCAATGGCGCCACGCTCCAGGGCGGCGAAGATTTCCCCGCCGGGAAGGAGCTGGGCATTGGCACCGATGGCGTCATACACGTCACCGGCCAGTCCAGGCATGCGGATGCTCAGACCGTCGAAGTCGCTGAGACTCTCCACGGGCTCGCGGAACCAGCCCACGGGCTGTACGCCGGTGCAACCCACCGCCAGCGGCACCAGGTTGAAGGGCTCGTACACCTCCCTCCACAGCTCGTTGCCGCCGCCTTCCGTCAACCAGGCGTTGAAGCCCTGGAACGTCATGCCAAAAGGAACCGTGGTGAAATACTGGGCCGCGAAGGACTCCCCGGCCCAGTAGTACGAGCAGGCGTGGTTGAGCTGCACCTGGCCGCCGGAAGAGACGGCATCGAAGCCCTCGAACGCCGGCACCAGCTCATCCGCCGCATAGACGCGGATCTGGATCCGGCCGTCGGACATGGCTTCCACCCGGCGGGCAAAATCCGTGGCACTGCCCGGGCCGGTCTGGTAGAAGGGCAGCCCCGCCGGCCAGCTGGTGGTCATGCGCCAATTGTAGGTTTCACGCGCCTTGATGATGGATGGCGCCCCGATGGTGCCGGCCGTCGCGGCAGCCGCGGCGCCCCCGAACTTGAGAAGCTTGCGTCGAGAAATTCCCATGATTGCCTCCGCCTGATAGCACTGCAATGAAGCGCGCATCCCGGGGACACGCACCGTGGGAATGCAGCCTGCAAGCAGCGGACCAGGGGCGAAGAAATGCGCCATGGCATTGTTTAATCAAATAAAAACATCCACACTCAGGACCGAGCCGCCAGCCTGACCGTGCACCGTTCGGAAGCGCGCCCTTGTCTGCGGAAACGCCGTTTCGGCGACGCACGACCCTCCGCAACCGTCGAATCGGTTACAGCCCGCCCACGGAAACACCCAAACGGCATCGGGACAGC
This sequence comes from Aquisalimonas sp. 2447, assembly GCF_012044895.1. Taxonomy (NCBI): domain Bacteria; kingdom Pseudomonadati; phylum Pseudomonadota; class Gammaproteobacteria; order Chromatiales; family Ectothiorhodospiraceae; genus Aquisalimonas; species Aquisalimonas sp. 2447. The sequence goes on along the minus strand of NZ_CP050695.1, from coordinate 380,655 downwards.
GACCCGCCTGTCGCATGTCAACTACGCGCCATTCCGGTGCGGCGCCTCTTTTCGGAGCATTCGGGGAGCGTTGCAAAATGCCCCGGGGAAGGGCGTTTTCTATTCGTCGGTAAACAGCGGCAGGTGGGCAAGGGCAATGGCCCCGGTGCCGCCATCGCCTTCGGTACAGATGGCAGCAGACGCGATCACCCTGGCATCGGCCGCGCGCATCAGCTCCTGCATGGCTTCCACGGTGGAGCCGGTGCTGATGACGTCGTCCACCAGTACTACGGAGTGGCCTTCCACCAGACCGCGATCCTTGGCATCCAGGTAGAGGGTCTGCCGGTGGCCGGTGGTGATGGACTGCGTCGTGGCGCTGAGGGCATCCCCCATGTAGGGCTTCCAGCTCTTGCGCAGCACCACATACGGGTGGCCGGTGCGCACCGACAGGGCATGAATCAGCGGGATGCTCTTGGCTTCGGCGGTGACCAGCGCGCTGTAGTCCAGGCCCGCAAGACGCCCGGCGAGAAGGGTCGCCGACATCTCCACCAGTTCCGTATCCCCCAGGGTGTTGAGCACGGCAATGCGCAACCCGGGCGCGACTTCCACGAGCGGCAGATCACGTGAGACGCTGCCGATGGTCAGGCGATGGCTGGCGGATGCGTCCGAACTCATGGCGTCACCGGAAACAAAACGCCCCGGAACATCACTTCCGGGGCGCAGGAATCTGGAGCGGGTGATGGGACTCGAACCCACGACTTCAACCTTGGCAAGGTTGCGCTCTACCAACTGAGCTACACCCGCTTATCGCGAAGAGTCGTTAGTGTAAAAAAACGGACCGGACCATTGCAAGGTTGGCCCGGCCCGTGACGGACGGTGGGTTCGCCGCGCTGATCCACCTTGAGCGCGACTTGCCACGTATTGTTTACCAAGGCAAACAATGAAACAATCTCGCATTCATCATTCATTACATGAAAGACTCTCATGTTTCTTGATATCCGTCACCTGCGCGCACTGCTGGCCATCCGCGATCACGGCAACCTCTCCCTGGCGGCGGAGTCGTTGCACGTGACGCAATCGGCGCTGTCCCACCAGCTCCGCGGGCTGGAGGAACACTTCGATACGCCGCTGTTCTTTCGCCGCTCCCGCCCGCTGCGCTGGACCCCTGCCGGCGAACGCCTGTTGCGGCTGGCCCAGCAGATCGTGCCGGAAGTGGAGCGTGCGGAGACGGAGCTGCGCCATACCGGCGACGGCCGCCAGGGACGCCTGCACATGGCGGTGGAGTGCCACAGCTGCTTCGAGTGGCTGATGCCCACGCTGGACCGCTACCGCCCGGACTGGCCCGGTGTGGAGCTGGACCTGTCCATGGGCTTCAGCTTCCATCCGCTGCCGGCGCTGTACCGGGGTGACGTGGACCTGGTGATCACCTCGGACCCGGAGGACGACCTCGGCGGACTCACCTACGTCCCCCTGTTCCGCTACGAAATGATGCTGGCCGTGGGCCGACAGTCGCAGCTGGCTTCCCAGGACTGGGTCACACCGCGGGACCTGGCGGACCAGGTGCTGATCACCTACCCGGTGTGCCCGGACCGCCTGGACATCTACACCCGGTTCCTGGAGCCCGCCGGCGTGGAACCTGCCGAGCGCCGGACGGCGGAGCTCACCGTCATGCTGGTGCAGCTTGTGGCCAACGGCCGCGGTGTTGCCGCCCTGCCCAACTGGGCCCTGCGCGAGTACCAGGACCAGGCAAGCCTGCACGCGCTGCCCCTGGGTGAGAGCGGGCTGTGGAGCACGCTGTACGCCGCCGTGCGCGAGGAGGACCGCAACAAGCCGTTCGTGGATGCCTTCATCCGCCTGGCCCGCGAGCGCACCGCGGAAACGCTGCCCGGGATCATCCCCGCCCGCTGACAACGCCCTGCGGTTGTTCTATATCAGGGGCAGACCCAGCAACCACGGACACCCCCATGCCCGGTCTGCAGGAACTCGACCACGGGTTTCGCCACGACTACCTGGACCACGCCACACTGATGGCCCAGCTCCGCGCCTGGACGGACGCGTTTCCCGCGCTGGTGCGCCTGCGCACGCTGGGGGAGACACCTGAGGGGCGCGCCATCCCCCTGCTGGTGATCGGCCAGGATCCGGACACCACGCGCCCCGCTGCCTGGGTGGACGGCAACATGCACGGCACGGAACTGGCCACGTCCAGCGTGGCCCTGGCCATTGCCGAGTCGTTCCTGCGCCTGCAGCTGCAGCCGGGGAGTGCGGCCCCGGACCTGCCTCCGGCCATCGCCGATGCCCTTCGTGGCGTGCACCTGTACGTGGCGCCACGGCTGTCGCCGGACGGGGCCGAGGCGGTACTGGCACGCGGCGGCTTCGTGCGCTCGGCGGCCCGGATCACCGACGAGCAACGACCGGGGCCGCGCTGGCAGGCACGGGATCTGGACGGTGACGGCCGCTGCCGTTACCTGCGCGTACGCGACCCGGCCGGGGACTTCATCGCAGCCGAGCAGTTCCCGGGACTGATACTGCCCCGGGCGCCGGACGACCCGCCGCCCTACTACCGCCTCTATCCGGAGGGCGAGATTGTCGGCTTCGACGGCGACACGGTGCCCGAACCCGATCCGCTGGCGAACACGCCGGATCTGAACCGCAACTTCCCCTGGGACTGGCGCCCGGAACCGGAACAGAACGGGGCCGGTGCGTACCCGGGCAGCGAGGTGGAAACGGCCGCGGTACTGCGGTTTGTCAGCGCGCACCCGAATATCTACGCCTGGCTGAATCTGCACACCTTCGGCGGCGTGTTCATCCGCCCGCTGGGGGCGGAGCCGGACAGCCGCATGGACCCTGGCGACCGCCGCCTCTACCGCCTGCTGGAAACCTGGGCCAGTGCCTATACGGGTTACCCCACCGTGAGCGGCTATGCCGAATTTACCTACGAGCCGGAGAAACCGCTGCACGGTGACCTCACGGATTTCGCCTACCACCAGCGCGGCTGCCTGACAGAGGTGTGCGAACTGTGGGATCTGTTCCGGCGTATCGGCATGCCGGAGCAGCGACGGTTCGTGGACCACTACACCGCCGCCGGCCGCCTGGACATGGAGAACCTGGCGCTGTGGGATGCGGACTCCAACCAGGGCCGCATCTTCGGCGACTGGACGCCCATGGAACACCCGCAGCTCGGGGCCGTGGAGGTGGGTGGTCCGGACCCGGTGATCGGCGTGTGGAATCCACCACCGGAGGTGCTCCCCGAACTGTGCGAGGACATGAGCAGTTACTGGCTCCGGGTCACCGCCTTGCTGCCACGGCTGGTGATCGAGGAGATCGTGGTCACGCGACTGGAAGACCAGCTGCTGGAGGTGACCGTCACCGTGGCCAACCACGGCTACCTGGCCACCAACGGCATCCCTTCGAGTCATGCGCTGCCGTGGAACCACGGCGTCATGGCCGAACTGGATCCGCGGGACTGCCACCTGGCCCACCCGCAGCAGGCCCGCCGTGAGCTGGGCCACCTGCACGGCTGGGGCGACGGCGAGGGCAGCGGCGCGCACATGCCATGGTTCCAGCGCTCCCGCGGCAACGGCCACCGGCAGCGGGTGACCTGGCTGGTCCACGGGGAGGGCACCCTGGAACTGTCGGTGGGCAATCACCGGCTGGGTTGGCTGCAGCGTTCGGTGGTGGCGCGATGAATCAGCGCCGGGCCGTACAGTCCACCAACGCCGTCTCGCCGGCGGCGAAAACGCGGTCGCCGGAGCCGGGCTCCACGCCGTGACCACCGGTAAACGCACCGAACGCCGGGAACACCGCCACCGCCTCCCGGAACCAGAACACCGGAAAACGCAGCCGGTCCCCGCCGCCGCGCAGGGTGAACACCGGATGCAGGTGGCCGGCGAGAACGTATCCGCGGGGGTCGGGTTCCGGTTCATGGGCCAGAACGAACGGATCCCGAACCAGGGCCTCATGGTGCCACTGGATGTCGAGATCGGCCGGGGCGCCGCCCTGGTCGTGGTTGCCGGCGACCACATGGATTGCCACGTCGCCGTGCTGCTCGCGCCACGCGGACCACTCCCGCAGCCACGGCTCTGTCGCCAACGGCGCCGCATGAAGGAAATCCCCCAGCACCATGAGCCGCCGTGCGCCGGTGCGCTGCAGCAACCAGGCGAGCCGGTGCAGGTCACCACCGGTGGTCCCCCGCGGCAGGGGAACCCCCCGCCGGCGGAAGACGCCCGCCTTACCGAAGTGGGGGTCCGCCAGCAGCAGGGTCTGCCGCCGCGGCCAGTACGCCGCTCGACCCGGCCAGAGCTCCAGCTGCTCACCCGCCACCGTGACGGTGAGCACCGCCGCATCGGCAGTGTCCGAATCCGCTTCAACCATGGGGTGTATTGCGCTCCAGTTGCCCCAGCATGCGCTGCAGCCGGGTCTGCCAGTCCTCGGAGCTGACCCGCGACTGGACCCGGCTCGCCCACAGGGGAAAGGCCAGCGGTGTCAGCCGTTGCGGCCGCGTCAGCACGATGCGCTGGGTCTCCAGGCGCCGCAGCCGCTGCTCCAGGCGGGAGAGTTCCAGCTGCCCCTCCAGCACCTCGCGCTCGGCCTGGCGCAGCAACGGGTTGTCGGCATCATACCGCTGGAAGACGTCGAAGATCAGGCCGCTGGACGCCTGCACCTGGCGCGTGGACTTGCCGCGCCCCGGGTAGCCCTCGAACACCAGCCCGGCCACCCGGGCGATTTCCCGGAAATGCCGACGGGCCATCTCGGCGGCATTGAGACTGGCCCGCAGGTCCTCTTCCAGGTTCTGCGGCGAGAGCACCCGTGCCAGCATGGGCTCGTCCACCTCCGGCAGCCGCCGGGAGACGAGTTCGAAGCCGTAGTCGTTCATGGAGAAGCCGAAAGTGGCCTCCACGTTCCGGGTCAGCCGCCAGGCCACCAGGGCGGACAGGGCCTCGTGGGCGAGCCGCCCGGCAAAGGGGTACAGGAACAGGTGCTGGCCCTCCCGGGAACTGATCCGTTCCACCAGCAGCTGGTCGGCGGACGGCAACCGTGAAGTGGTCGCCTGCGCCGTCAGCACCGGCCGCACCGCGGTCATCTCCGGCCCTTCCCAGACACCGGCGGCCGCCTTCTCCAGACGCGCAGCGACACCATCGGCCAGGCGGGTGGACAGCGGCATACGGCCGCCCATCCAGCGCGGCACGGCGCGGGTCTGCCCGCGGGCGGCGCGCACGTAGGCGGTCATGTCACGGACACGCACCAGCTCCAGCATGCGGCCGCTGAACAGGAACTGCTCACCGGGTTTCAGCCGTGCCACGAAAGCCTCTTCCACGTACCCCACCAGGCCGCCGCGCCGGTATTTCACCCGCATCATGCTGTCGGCGGTGATGGTGCCCAGGGTCATGCGGTGGCGGCGGGCAATGGCGGTGTCCGTGACCCGGTAGATGCCATCGGCATCGCGAACCGCCCGCCGGTACTGCGGGTAAGCCCTGAGGGTGGCACCGCCGGTGGTAATGAAGTCCAGCACCCACTGCCACTCGTCATCGCTGAGGGCCGCGTAGGCGTCGGTGGTGCGCACCTCGGCAAGCTGCGCCTCGGCGGTGAAACCCGGGCCCAGGGCCAGGGTCACCAGGTGCTGCACCAGCACGTCCAGACAGCGCTCCGGCGGCGGGCGCGCCTCCACTTCCCCGGCTTCGGCACCATCCCGCGCCGCGGCAATCTCCACCAGCTCCAGGGCGTGGGTGGGCACGCACAGCACCGCGCTCTCGGCGCCCGGCTGATGGCCGCTACGGCCGGCGCGCTGCAGCAGCCGGGCCACGCCCTTGGGGCTGCCCACCTGCAGCACCTGATCCACCGGCGAGAAGTCCACCCCGAGGTCCAGGCTGGAGGTGGCCACCACGCAGCGAATGGAGCCCTCCCGCAGCCACGCCTCCACCCGCTCCCGCAGGCTGCGGTCCAGGGAGCCGTGATGCAGGGCAATCTGGTCGAACCAGTCCGGCCGCGCCTCCAGCAGCGCCTGGTGCCAGAGTTCCGCCTGGGAGCGGGTATTGGTGAAAAGCAGGCTGGTGTCGGCGGTATCCAGCGCCGCCAGCACCTGCTCCACCAGGCGCGTCCCCAGATGGCCGGCCCACGGGAAGCGCTCCATGGTGGCCGGAACGACGGCGTCAATACGGGTGCGCTTCGGCAGCAGACCCTGAACCAGACGCCCCTGGCGTCCGGGGCCCAGGAGTACATCCCGGGCCTGGTCGAGGTTGCCCAGGGTCGCGGACAGCCCCCAGGTGCGCAGTTCCGGGCAGAGCATGCGCAGGTGGGCCAGGCAGAGCTGCAGTTGCACACCCCGCTTGCTGCCCAGCAGCTCGTGCCACTCGTCCACAACCACGCAGCGCAGGTGGCGGAAACGCTCGTGGGCATCAGCATAGCTGAGCAGCAGGGACAGACTCTCGGGGGTTGTCACAAGTGCCGAGGGCAGACGGCGGCGCTGGCGACTGCGTGTGGCGCTGGAGCTGTCACCGGTGCGGGCCTCCAGGGCCCAGGGCAATCCGAGTTCGGTGATGGTCTGGTGCAGGTTGGCGCTGGTGTCGGCAGCCAGGGCGCGCAATGGGGTGATCCAGAGCACGGTGAGGGGCGGCGCGCCCTGCCCGCCCGCATCCAGCCAGTCCATCACCGGGCCGAACCAGGCGGCCAGGGTCTTGCCGGTCCCGGTGGGCGCGTGAATGAGGCCACTTTCGCCCCGCCGGTAGGCCTCCCAGGTTTCACGCTGGAACGCGAAGGGCGCCCAGTCCCGGGCGGTGAACCAGTCCTCGATTGGCTGTTTGCTTGGCATGACTGGCATTATGACCGTTACGGACCGTTTACGTGCCCTGCCCTGTTCACGCCGTTCGCCGCTGGAGACACCGCACATGACCAAGGCCCGCTGGCTGCTACCGCTCTGCCTTGCGCTCCTCTGGACGCCGGCGCCCTCGGTGGCCGAGGACCGGGCCGTGGCGCTGCAGGTGGAGCGGCGCATGTACGTGGGTATCGCCGGATTCACGGCGCAGTCGCGCATCCGCACCGACGGCGGGGTGGGCAGCGGCGTCAACACCCTGAGCGATGGCCCCCTGCTGCGGTTCGGGCGTACCGGGCGGCCGGCACGGTACGACGTGGAGATCGCACGGACCAACTACGACGAGGCCGAGTTGCTGCTGGGCATGGCGTCCCTGGACTATCTCATCCCCGGCGGCGACCTGTTCTCGGGCTTTGCCGGCCTGGTGGTGGGCTACGCCTCGGCGGACTGGAACAGCAACGACCCCCTGGGCGGCGGCGACAACTTCGGCGTGCGTGATCAGAGTGATTCCGGGCCGGTTGTGGGCGCCCGTGCCGGCGGACTGATCGAGGTCACTGATCTGGTGCAGGTGGAGATCGGCTACCGTTACCTGCACACGGAAATCAGTGGGCGTTTCCGCGGGAACGAGAAAAGTGGCAAGGTGCGGATCCGCAACATCCGCATGGTTCACGCCGGAGTCAATTTCCGCTTCTAGTATCTAGTGTTCGGAGAACCGACATGAAACGAACCGCCTTTGTAACCGTCGCCCTGGTGCTTCTATCGTTTTCGGCCGCACCGACTCTGGCGCAGGACGCCGAAGAGCCCTTCGTCGGCATCGGGCTGGGTGAACACCGGCTGCACTTCGACAGTGATGACCGGGATCTGGTGGACGTCGGCCGCGAGGACGAGATCGGTGGACACCTGCGCGTGGGGCTGATCCGGCCCGGCTACCGCATCTACGGCCAGTGGACGCTGATCCGCCCCAGCGGCTACCTGGTGTCGTCGCTGACGGTGAACGCGGACGCACTGTGGTTCGCCACACCACGGCTCAGCGTCTTCGGCGGCGTCGGCGGCGGGGCGATCACCCTGAGCTGGGATGGCGACAACAGCTTCGACACCATGCCCGCGGTGAGCCTGCAGGGCGGCGTCATCTATGCCGTCACCCGGCACGTGGACGTGGAACTGGGCGTGCGGCAGATGTTCACCCGCCTGCGCACCGAGCCCCAGGGGAACGGCGGCGAGGTGGACGTTGATCTGGACCGCCTGAGTATCGCCACCGCCGGCGTCAACCTGCGCTTCTGAACGGACGCATCAGCCGCTATCGTCCGGCAACAGGGCGCGCACATCCGCCAGGGTGTCCGCTTCGCTGGCGCCAAGGTCCTGGCGCCAGCGACTGATGCGGGGAAATCGCAGGGCGACGCCGGACTTGTGCCGCCGCGACGGGGCAATGCCCTCGAACGCCAGCTCGAAGACCTGCGCCGGCTCCACCGAGCGCACGGGCCCGAACCGCTCGACGGTATGCTGGCGGATCCAGCGATCCAGCTGCTCGATCTCCTGCTGATCCAGCCCGGAATAGGCCTTGGCGACGGGCACCAGGGCATCGCCGTCGCGGACCCCGAAGGTGTAGTCGGTGAACAGGCTGGAGCGCCGCCCGTGGCCGGGCTGCGCATAGAGCAGCACGGCATCGATGGTGCGCGGGGCCAGTTTCCACTTCCACCAGTCACCGCGCACGCGCCCCACCCGGTACGGCGAGCCCCGGCGCTTGAGCATGATGCCCTCGGTGGCGTGATCCCGCGCCTGCGCCCGCAACTGACCCAGCTGTTCCCAGTCCTCGGCCTCCAGCAGGGGCCGGGAAGGTGCGATGGCACCCTGGATGCCGGTCAGCTCGCGCTCCAGCCGTTGCCGCCGCTGCTCCAGGGGGGCGGCCCGCCAGTCCTCGGCGTCGGCTTCGAGCAAGTCGTAGGCCAGGAACAGCACCGGTGCCTCGCGCTGGACCCGCACCGATGGGCGCAGGCGACCGATCCGGTGCTGCAGCACGTTGAACGGCAGCGGGCCGTCGTCCCGCCAGGCCAGGATCTCACCGTCCAGCACCAGGCCGTCGGGCAGCGCAGCGGCGGCGGCCTCGATCTCGGGGAAGCGGCCGGCCATCATGTCCTCACCCCGGGACCAGATGTAGCACTCGCCCCCGCGGCGCAGCAGCTGACCGCGAATGCCGTCCCACTTCCACTCCGCCAGCCAGTCCTGCCGGTTGCCCAGGCCATCCGGACTGTCCTCCAGGGGGGATGCCAGGAAAAAGGGATAGGGCCGGGAGCGATCCTCCCCCTGCTCCTCCGGGTCCAGCAGGGCCCGGAAGGCGTCGGCGGAGGGTTGCCACTGACCCATGAGCCGATGGGCGATGGTGGCTGTCTCCAGACCGCTCATCCGGGCCAGGGCCCTGACCACCAGCCGACGGCTCACGCCGACGCGGAAGCCGCCGGTGAGCATCTTGTTGAGCAGAAAGCGGTTGTCCGTGGGCAGGGCCTGCCACCAGCCGGTGACCGCGGCGCGGCGCCCGTCGGCGTCCAGTTTCCGCAACGGCCGCAGGCGTTGCTCCACCCAGACGTGCAGCGGCGTTTCGTCCCGTTCCGGCGGCGCGAACGGGTTGTCCAGCAGCAACGCCAGGGTCTCCGCCAGGTCACCCACGGCGGCGTAGGTCTCCTCCAGCAGCCAGTCGGGCATGCCGGTCATCTCCAGGGTCCATCGGCGCAGTTCCGCCGTGGGCACCAGGCGGCGCAGACGGCGGCCGGTGAGGAAGTACACCGCCCAGGCAGCATCCGCCGGCGGCGCGACGCCGAAGTACGCCTCCATGGCGGCGATCTTCTCCGAGGTGGCCGTGGTCTCGTCCAGGGCCTGGTACAGGCGGGTGAACCGCTGCATCAGCCTTCGGCCTCACCGGTGAAGGCGGTCTCCAGGGGCGCCGCCGCAACCCCCTCCACCTCGTTGAGATAGCGCACCAGCACGTCGGTGCGGCCATGGGTGGCCAGCACCCGGGAGGCGCCAGTCTCCCGGATGGTCTGCAGCAGATCGGGCCAGTCCACATGATCGGAGATGACGAAGCCGCGGTCATAACCACGGCGCCGCCGGTTACCGCGAATGCGCATCCAGCCAGAAACGAATCCCGTGGACTCGGGGCGCAAGCGCTTCATCCAGGTACTGCCGGCCGCGGACGGCGGTGCCAGCACCAGACTGCCGCGAAAGTCGTGATTACGGGGCATGGCACTCACCGGTTGTGTGGGCAGCATGTCAACGCCAGCCTGCCGGTAGGCGGCCACCAGCGGCACCAGCGCGCCGTGCAGGTAGGCGGTGGCACTGGTATGGGCAAGCAGTTCGGCCAGCACCCGTTGCGCCTTGCCCAGGGCGTAGCAGAACAGGACGGCGGTGCGCCCGCGCCGGGCCGCCTCCTGCCACCAGTCCGCGATGTCCGCGACCACCCGGGGGACCGGCTGCCAGCGGAACACCGGCAGGGCGAAGGTGGCTTCGGTGATGAAAGTGTCGCAGGGCACCACTTCGAACGGTACGCAGGTGGGGTCACTGTCGCGCTTGTAATCGCCGGAGACCACCCATACCCGGCCACCGTGCTCCACCCGCACCTGGGCGGATCCCAGCACGTGGCCCGCCGGGTGGAACGAGACCCGGGCGTCCCCGAGCCTGAACGCGTGTCCGTAGGCGGCGGTGAGAATCAGGGCATCACGGCTCAGACGGTGGGCAAGAAGCGAACGGCTGGCATGGGCGGCGTAGTAGGCGCGGTGGCCCCAGCGGGCATGATCGCCGTGGGCATGGGTAATCACCGCCCGCTCCACCGGTCGCCAGGGGTCGATGTAGAAGTCCCCGGCGGCGCAGTAGAGCCCGCGGTCGGTGAGGCGGATCAGGTCGGTCACTAGGGTAATCAGCGGTTCTTGCCGGGCACCCAGAGCACGTCGCCTTCCGCCGCCGCGTTCACTGAGCGGGCGGCCACGAACAGGTAGTCGGAGAGGCGATTCATGTACTGAAGCGCTGCCGGGTTCACCGTCTCCTCGTCGGCCAGGGCGGCAATATCCCGTTCCGCCCGCCGGGCCACCGTGCGCGCATGGTGCAGATGGGCGGCGCCCGGCGTCCCGCCGGGGAGCACGAAGGAGGTGAGCTTGGGCAGTTCGCCGTTCAGGGCATCGATCCGCTGCTCCAGCCAGTGGACCTGGGGCTCGGTGACCCGCAGCGGCGGGAACGCGGGCTCCTCCTGTTCCGGTGTGCACAGATCCGCGCCGACGTCGAACAGGTCATTCTGGACGCGGAACAGGTCCGCGGCGATGGCGGACGGCGCGTGTAACCTGGCTATACCCACCACCGCATTGGCCTCGTCCACGGTGCCGTAGGCAGTCACGCGGGCATCGTACTTGGGCACGCGGCTGCCATCACCGAGGCCGGTATTGCCGGCATCGCCGGTCCGCGTGTAGATGTTGGTCAGTTTTACCATGCTACTGCGCCTTGTGCTCGTCGCCGGGGCGTTGCCCCTCTTCGCCGATCCGCCGCAGCACGGCGCGCTTGTCGTCGACGCTCATGCGCGACCAGGTGGCGATCTCGTTGAGGGTACGACCGCAGCCCAGGCAGTGGCTGCGGTCGCCGTTCATCTGGCAGAGCCCGATACAAGGGGACTCCGGATAGGGTGCGCCGGGCATCCAGGCATCTCCGGTCGGGAAATCGGTTCAGTCGACGGCCCGGCAGGCCGCCGGGCCGAGCGCGTGCCCTGCAAGCAGGCTGCAGCGCACTGGCGGCGAGCCAACATTCTCGGCGTCCAGGCGACGACAAGCAAGCGCTGTAGGGTGTTCGTTAGTCACCGTCGTGCAGGGCAAGTTCGTGCCCCGCCTCGTCACCGGGCATGACGGGCATCAACGCCGCCAGGCGGCGTGGTTCGCCGTGGAGCTGCCAGTCGAAGACCGCGCGGAAGGCCAGCACGCTTTTCACGTAGTCCCGGGTTTCGCCGAAGGTGATGTTCTCGATCCAGACTGCGGCGGGCTGACCGGCGTGACGCTCGGCCCAGTCCTCGGCACGCGAGGGGCCGGCGTTGTACGCCGCAGCGGCAAGAATGACATTGCCTTCGAAACGCTCCAGCATCTGCGACAGGTACTTGCTCCCGAGCCGGGCGTTGATGGCTGGATCAAGGAGATCATTGGTACCCGGCGACGACAGGCCCAGATCGCTGGCCACCCGACGGCCGGTCTCGGGCATCACCTGGAGCAGGCCCAGGGCGCCCACGCGGGAGCGGGCGTCCGGCGAGAAGGCACTCTCCTTCCGGGCGACGGCGAATACCAGCGAGGGATCGACCCCCACATCCCGGGCGGCGGGCTCCAGCACGTCGCGGTAGGCCGCCGGGAAGCGCAGATCCATGGCGTTGTGGAGCCCGGCACGGTTGGCATTGTGAATGGCACGGTCGTACCAGCCCCAGTCGCGGGCGAGCATGGCAGCCTGCCCCCGGGTAGCATCATCAGTGCCGGCAAGCGCCGCCTCCCACTCCCGCCGGGCTTCGCTGAACATGCCCACCTGCAGGAGCTCCCGTGCCCGCTGCATGCCCGGCCGCCACGCCAGCTCGTTCTGCTTCTCCCGGTCCGCGGCGGGTTCGGTGGCATTCATGGCGTACGGCGCGCCGATGGCATCGGCGGCCAGGAAACCGTAGTAGTTCCGCCGCTGTGCCAGATCGGCGAACAGCGCCTCGGCGCGATCGCGGGCGCCGGTGTGCCAGAGGGCGTGAGCCCGCCAGTATTGCCATTCGCTGCTCTCACGAACGTCATCCGGCAGGGCCCAGACCGCGCTGACCACCCGCGGCCAGTTCTCCTGGCCCACGGCAATGCGTGCCGCCCAGACCCGAACGTCGTCGTTCACGGCGGCGTCCGGCAGCCCATCCAGCCGTTCCAGGGCATCGTCGGCTCGGGAATAGGCAGCCCGCAGGGCGATCTCACGCTGCAGGCCGATGTTGGTCTCGTGGGCGAGCACGCCCTCTTCCGTGTAGCGCGCAAGGACGTCGTCCGCGGCATCCCGGTCCTGGCGGGCCAACACGCGCAGGCCGAAACGCAACAGTTGCCGGCCCCGGCGCGAGTCCAGGTCGAAGCCGGGATCCTCCAGCGCCGCGGCAGGATTGCGGTTCAGGGTCAACCAGGCGTCCAGCCATTCCTGGTCGTCATCATCCAGGCGATGGCGCAGGGCTCTGGCGAGGCCGGCGTTGCCCGCCACCATGGCCCGGGTAATACGCTCCCAGCGCTGGTCATCGCTGAGGGCATCGCGATCGTAGAGTTCGCTGAACACCGGATCGCAGGCGGACGGCTGGGAGTGGCCGACCTGCCACAGGTCCCGGGCGTCCCGGAGCCAGGCGTCATCCACGCCCCCAAGGGATTTGCGGGCCTGGAGACCATAGCAGCGCAGAGTTGCACTGCCGCCACCACGGTGCAGTGCATGGAACCGCTGCCAGTCCTCCCGGGCACCCAGTTCGTGCAGCCACTGGCCGCGGAAGCTCCGGGCCATGGGCATATGGCCGTACGCATCCAAGAAATCGTCCACCTCGGCCGGATCCAGACTGGAGGTGTCCCTGAGCAGGTAGGCGTATTCCAGGTAGGGCAGCAGCGGGTACCCCTGTAGCCGCTGGCGGACGTTGTCCATGTCCACGGTGCCGCCGTCCCTGATGGTCTCACGGGTTTCCTGGAACAGACTCCGCTGACGCTCCAGGCGATCTTCTGCCGCGGCCGTCTGGAAAAACGCCAACAGGAGCACCAGGGCGAACGCGACGGGCCGGGGCATGAGCCTCTCCGAGATGGGTCAAGTATTACTTGAGGATGCCCACAAAAGCATCTGAATAAAAGGGGGTGATTCACATTTTCTCATTCCGGATCACACCCTCGATGAGACGCCGATGGTGCGCATCACGACGGGCATCGGGATCCTCGATCGCCGGCTCTCCGGCGATCCGTCGCAGATAATCGTCCGGGAATCGGTGCAGTCGCGCCCCGGCCAGGACGATGTCCCTGTACCACCGGAACGGACTGGCGGCAGGATCGATGGTCCCGGGCAGCGCCACGTAGCAGAACACCGTCAGTGAATCGTCGCCGGCGAGAACCCGCCGTTCCTCGATCTCGTAACCGGAGCCCAGATCCTCGGCGCGATCCAGCGCTGGCTGCTCCGCAGCGGGGAGATCATAGACGACCCCCCAGACATGTCCGGCATTGGCGGGAACAATGTTGCACTTGGCAGTACCATCGCCGCGGCTGACGTGGTGGAAGCGCATGGCATGCCCCGACAGACGGGCAACCCCCACCGGTACCGCCGATGGGGTTCGCTCCAGCAGCCGCGCCGGGAGCATGTTGGAACCGTAGGCGAAGTACCGTCGCCAGCGGGCCATTACACTTCCAGCCACTCCTTGCGGATGTCCGGCGCATCCTGGAGCTGCTTCGGCGTGCCGTCAAAGACGATATGCCCGTCCCCCATCACGTAGACCCGGTGAGAGATGTTCATGGCAATGCTCAGCTTTTGTTCCACCAGCAGCACGGCAATGCCGTCCCTGGCGATCTCCTGCAGCAGCTCGGCGAGCTCCGCCACCACCTTGGGCGCCAGACCCTCCGTAGGCTCATCGACCATGATGCACTTGGGGTTACCCATGAGCGTGCGCGCCATGGTCAGCATCTGCTGCTCACCGCCGGACAGCGCCTCCCCCGGTGTGTCACGCCGCTCCCTGAGCCGCGGAAAGCGCTGAAACACCTCCTCGTAACCCCAAGCCCCCTTGCGGGAGCCGCGACGCCGCTTGACGCCCAGTTCCAGGTTCTCCGCCACGGTCAGCCCGGGGAAGATGGCGCGGTCCTCGGGCACGTAGCCAATGCCCATGTGGCAGATCCGGTGGGCGTGATAACCGGTGATACGCTGCCCGTCGAAGCGGACATCACCCACCGGGGGAACGAGGCCCATCACCGACTTGCACAGGGTCGATCGCCCGACCCCGTTGCGCCCCACCAGACTGACAATCTCGCCGGCCTGCACTTCCATGTTCACGCCGCGCAGCACATGGGACTTGCCGTAGTAGGCATGCAGATCCTGAGTGGCCAGCATCAGTGCACCTCCGTGCCGAGATAGGCTTCCTGGACGGCCTTGTTGGCCCGCACGGCTTCCGGGCTGTCACTGGCGATGATCTCGCCATAGACCAGCACCGAGATCCTGTCGGCCAGGTTGAACACCACGCCCAGATCGTGCTCCACCAGTACAAGGGTGCAGTCCGTGGTGATCTCGCGGATGAGCTCCACCATATCGTCTGCCTCGGTCCGGCTCATGCCGGCGGTGGGCTCGTCCAGGAGCAGCACCTTGGCGCCGGAGGCGATGGTCGCACCGATCTCCAGCGCCCGCTGCTCGGCATAGGTCAGCAGCGACGCCGGCACATCCCGTTTGGCGGTGAGATGAAGCCGTTCCATCAACTCCTCGGCCCGGGCGGTAACTTCCTGCTGGGAGCTCACCAGCTTCCAGAAAGCGTATTTGTGCCCCTTTGACCACAACAGGGCACAGCGCAGGTTCTGCATCACCGTCATGTTCTGGAACAGGTTGGTGACCTGGAAGCTACGGCTCAGACCCATACGGTTGACGCGGTGCGGCGGCAGTCCGTGGATGCCGCGGCCGAAGAGCCGGATGGCGCCGCTACTGGGCTCCAGGCGGCCACTGATCAGATTGAACAGCGTCGACTTGCCGGCGCCGTTGGGGCCGATAATCACGTGGCGTTCCTGCGGTTTGATGGTCAGATCCACGCCGCGGATGATCTCCGCGCGGCCGAAGTTCTTGGTGACCCCTTCGAGGGTCAGCGCTCCCTGCTCGCTCATGCTTGACCCTCCTTCCTGCCCGCGGCCTGCTTCAGCATCGGCCGGGCGTGGACGACGAATACGGCGATCGCCGCAGCCATGAGACCCACCGCCAGGACCCACGGCAGGGTATTGGTGGCGTTAAAGGTCACGAAGAACAGCGTCATCGGCTCCTGCGGATTCCAGTGGCGGAAGATGTGGTAGGCCATCTCGATCACGGCAATCAGCCCCACCAGCGCCACCAGCAGGGTCGCGGCAGCATATCCGCGGGCGAGCAGGGAGCCGCCCCAGTCGCCACTGCGCAAGGCAGCAAACCACTGGAAGCCCAACCCGGCCAGTCCTTGCGGGGCGAACATGACCACCCCTACGAAAAGCAGACCGAAGTACAGCAGCCATGCATCGGTGACCGAGGACAACTCACTCTCCAGGAACACCACGAGAATGGCGCCGATCACCGGCCCGATGAACACGCCGATGCCGCCAATGTAGGCACTGAGAAGAACGATGCCCGACTGAATCATGCCCACGGTTTCATCCGTAATGATCTCGTCGGCGATGATGAACAGGCCGCCCGCGAGGCCGGCGAAGGTTGCCGACAGGACGAACTGGACGAATCGCACCATCACGGGGTTGTAGCCCACGAACTGCGCCCGCTCGGGGTTGTCCCGCACGGCATTCGCCATCCAGCCCAGGGGCGTTTTGCGCAGCATGAAGATCAGCACCGCTGCGATCAGGGCCCAGGCAACTACAAGATAGTAGACGGCGATTCCTGGGCCATAATCAATGCCGAACAGCGAGGTTGGCGCCTCCCGGTTACCGAACAGCCCCGCTTCACCGCCGAAGAAGCCGGTGAACATCAGCGAGCTGGCACTGACCATTTCGCCGATGCCCAGGGAGATCATGGCGAAGACCACCCCGGCGCGACGGGTGGATACCGAACCGAAGATCAACCCGAACAGCAGGCCGCCGGCCGCCCCCACCAGGGGCACCAGCTCCAGCGGCATGCCGAAGCCGGTGGCTTCGATGTAGCGCAGCATGTGCATGGCCATGTAGCCGCCGAGGCCGAAGTAGACCGCGTGGCCGAACGACAGCAGCCCCGTATTGCCCAGCAGCATGTTGTAGGACAGGGCGAAGATGATCATCACGCCCATGTGCGACATCATCGTCAGGGCATGGCTGGAGGTGAATATCAGCGGCAGCACCAGGGCCACCACCACCGCGGCCAGCCAGGGCCAGGTGTGCTGGACCAGGGTGCCGGCCGACGGCCGCGCGGTGCTGGCGGTTTTCGTCTGCGTTGCACTCATGATTCACGTTTCCCCATCAGGCCGCGCGGGCGGAAGATCAGCATCAGCACCAGGAGCAGGTACGGCAGGATGGGTGCAATGCGCGTGGAATCCATGTACCAGAGGGTGGCGAAGATGCTGTCCGTTGGCACGGCATAGCCGAACAGGATGCCGACATTGGCCAGCGACCAGTCCACGGACAGGGCAAAGGTCTGCAGCACACCGATGAGGATCGAGGCGATCAGCGCCCCCTGGATGGAGCCCAGGCCACCGACCACCACGACCACGAACACGATGGGTCCCATCATGAAGGCCATCCCCGGTTCCGTGACTAGCTGTATGCCGCCGACAACGCCACCCAGCGCAGCAAGCCCGGTGCCGAAGGCGAACACCCACATGAACACCTGCGGGACGTTGTGGCCCAGGGCAGAGACCATGTCTGGCCGTGACAGGGATGCCTGGATGATCAGCCCCGCCCGGGTGCGCTTGAGCAGCAAGTACAGGCCGATGAACATGGCAATGGCCACCACCAGCACGAACACGCGGAACGCGGGGTAGTTGGTGCCGAACAGAGAGAACAGCGGGAAGTCCAGCGCTGACGGGACGCGATAGTTCATGGGCACGTTGCCCCAGAACAGTCGCACCAGTTCCTCGATGACGTAGGCGAGACCAAAGGTGAACAGTAGTTCGGGAACGTGGCCGTGCTGATGGACCTGCCGTAGCCCATAGCGCTCCACCACGGCTCCGAGAAGACCGACGATCACCGGCGCGAGAAACAGCGCCACCCAGAAGCCGGTATACAGCCCCATGGTGTAGGCGAAGTAGGCCCCCAGCATGTAGAAGCTGGCGTGAGCGAAGTTGAGCACGCCCATCATGCCGAAGATGAGGGTCAGCCCACTGGAGAGCATGAACAGCAGCATGCCGTAGAGCAGGCCGTTCAGCAGGGAAAACGTTATGGTTTCAAGCATGCGGGTCCCACCACGGATCGATGCCGGCACGAAGCCCCCTGGCACCGGCCGCTGGGGGCCGGCGCAGGGGATCAGTGTTGTCGTTCAGGTTAAGGGTTACGGCCGCTGCATTTCGCAGCTGGTCGGCAGGGTGGCCTCTTCGGCAGAGATCTTGGACAGGGTACGGAACCCCACGCCCGTATCCTCTACGTCATATTCCACGTCGCCGTCCATGATGGAAATATAAAGCGGCTGGATCAGCTGGTGATCGTCGGCGCGCATGGTTACGGTGCCGGTATGGGACTCGAACTCCATGCCCGACAAGGCATTGGCTACGGCTTCGGCCTCGGTGGTGCCCGCCTCTTCGATGGCTGCCTTGAGCATGTACATCTGGTTGTAGACGCGGTGGTAGTACCAGTCGATATCGGGGTAGCGCTCCTTGAAGTCTTCCACCCACGTCCGGTAGTCATCGTGGCCTTCGTCCACATTGACGTTGGCATGCCACTCGGTGATCTGCGAGACCTTGTCGATGCCTGCATTGCCAACTGCCGCCGGCACGCCAAGCCCGCCGCCGTAGTAGGTGAAGAAGTTGACGTCCAGACCTGCATCCTGAGCGGCGCGGACCAGCAGCGACAGGTCGTTGCCCCAGTTGCCGGTGATCACGGAATCAGCACCGGACTGGCGAATGCGTGACACGTAGGGGGCGAAATCGCGCACCTGACCGATCGGGTGCAACTGGGTGCCGACGATCTCCACGTCGGGCATTTTCTCCCGGATCATTTCCTGACCGGTCTCCTCGATCACGTGGCCGTGAGAGTAATCCTGGTTAAGGAAGTAGACCTTCTCAATATCGTCACGCTCCTGCATGTAGTTGGTGAGCGCCTCGATCTTGATGCGGCTCTCGGCATCGAAACGGAAGTGCCAGAAGCTGCAGCGCTCGTTGGTCAGCGCCGGGTCCACCGCCGCATAATTGAGGTACAGCAGGCGGTTGTCGGGGTTACGGCGATTGTTCCGGTTCACCGCCTCGATGATGGCGCCGGCCACGTTGGAACCATTGCCCTGGGTGACGAAGGGAATCCCCTGGTCAGCCGAACGCTGGACGAGCTGCGCGGATTCCGAGGGGCTCTGGCTGTTATCCATGGGCACGATCTCGACATCACGGCCCATGATGCCGCCTTCGGCGTTGAGGCGGTCGGCTGCAAAGCGGAAGTGCTTGAGACCGGCGTCGCCGACGTTGGCAAACGGTCCGGATAGCGGCTCGATGTAGGCGATGCGGATGGGGTCGTTGGCCTGGGCCGTGGTGAGACTCGTGAGCGCCAGTGCACCTGCGGCAGCAATACCGGCAAGCACACCGCTCCAGCGGTGTTTGGTCTGCATAGGTTGTCCTCCAAGCGACGACAGCAACGTCGTCATATCATTGTGGCCCGGCACTGCCCGGGCCTCCTTTTTTGCACACGCCGGTTGGAACCGGCTTACCAACCTTTGTATGCGGTTGCCGGGAAAAACGCAAGTGTCGGAACGGGATTCCGCTAAGCGGAACCAGTCAGTCCAACGACCGTCGCGCGGACTCACGGGTCCAGGTGCTGGTCCGGCCAAAGGCGGGCAATCCGACGTAGCCACGCAGATCCAGTGTCTCCCCGTCATCGGCAAGGTCCATACGAGCGCGGTAGGTGTTGCCGCTCTCGGGATCGTAGATACGGCCACCGCTCCAACGCCCCTCGCGGCCCGAATCCGGCTCCATGCCCCAGACCATCTCCAGCCCGACGATCTCGCGATCCCGCAGTTCGGGATCGTCGTTATTGGCATCCCGCAGGGGTTCACCGTCGTCGTCCAGCGGGTCCTCCAGCCACACGATCTCGCCGCAAATCACGTCGGAACCCGACTCACACGGTGCCAGCTCGATCTGGGCGGTCTCCTCCTCCGAAAGCCAGTAGCCCTGCACATCCGCCAGCGCCATGGATGGTGAGACAAACCCCAGCGTCAGGAGCAACGGGATGGTGGTGTGATAGCGCATAAGGGTTCCTCCCTCAGTGTCCTTCGGGCGCCCTGCACGGGGCACCGGCATCGGCGCGGTTACGCCGCCTTTCGATAACGAAGCAGGAACCGCTCGAGCTTGTCCAGAGCCTTTTCCAGATCTTCGAGATGCGGCAGGAACACCATCCGCAGGTGGTCCGGCGACGGCCAGTTGAAAGCCGTGCCCTCCACCAGCAGAAGGTGCTCCTGGCGCAGCAGATCCAGCACCAGCTGGCGGTCGTCACGCACGGGGTACACCGTGGGATCCAGCCGCGGGAACAGGTACAGCGCGCCCATGGGCTGCTCACAACTCACGCCCGGGATCGCGTTGACGCGCTCCCAGGCCAACTGGCGCTGCTCGTGCAGCCGCCCGCCGGGAGTCACCAGATCGTTGATACTCTGGTAGCCGCCCAGCGCCGTCTGGATGGCGAACTGGGAGGGCACATTGGCGCACAGGCGCATGGACGCAAGGATGTTCAGCCCTTCCACATAGTCCGCGGCCTGCTCCTTGCCGCCGGAGAGAAACATCCAGCCGGACCGGAAGCCTGCGGCGCGGTAGCTCTTGGACAGGCCGCTGAAGGTAATGCAGAAGGTCTCCCCTGCCAGGGACGCCAGCGGGATATGCCGCGCACCGTCGTAGAGGATCTTGTCGTAGATTTCGTCGGCGAACAGCACCAGGTCGTGGCGCCGGGCCAGGTCCACCACCTGGCGCAGCGTCTCCTCGCTGTAGACGGCGCCAGTGGGATTGTTGGGATTGATGATCACGATGCCGCGGGTGCGTTCAGTGATCTTCGCCTCCATGTCCGCCAGGTCCGGTTGCCAGCCACTGGCCTCGTCACAAAGGTAATGCACGGGACGGCCGCCGGAGAGGCTGACGGCAGCGGTCCACAGCGGGTAGTCGGGTGCCGGAATCAGCAGTTCGTCACCGTTGTTGAGCAGGCCCTGCATGGCCATGACGATGAGCTCGCTGACGCCGTTGCCCAGGAAGATGTCCTCCAGGGCGACATCGGTAATGCCGCGCTGCTGGCAGTGCTGCATGACCGCCTTGCGGGCGGAGAAAATGCCCTTGGCGTCGGAATATCCCTGCGCCGCAGGCAGGTTGCGGATGACGTCCTGCAGGATCTCGTCCGGGGCGTCCAGGCCGAACGGCGCCGGGTTGCCTATGTTGAGCTTGAGGATGCGGTGACCCTCGTCCTCCAGGCGTTTGGCTTCTTCCAGAACGGGGCCGCGGATGTCATAGCAGACATCCGCCAGTTTGTGGGACTTGCGAATCAGTGACGACACGGCCGGCTCCGGCGTTGGATTCCGTGGAAAAATGCTGCTGCCGGAGTATAACGGGCAGGAGCACGACGAGGAACCTGGCCTCCTGTCCGGGAAGTACCCCCGGGTAACAGGGATTTACCTTGCGACTGCGCCGGGTTACTGTTCTACCATACGCCATAGTATGGTGAATACGGCGAGCACCACAAAACACGAGGAGACACCCGAACCATGACCGACTACACCGCCCCCACGCGCGACATGCGCTTCGTGATGCAGGAACTGCTGGACTTCGACGCCATCAATGGGCTGCCGGGGTTCGAGGAGGCGACCCCGGAGCTGGTCGATGCGGTACTGGAGGAGGCGGCCAAGTTCGCCGGCGGCGTGCTGGCGCCGCTGAACCAGTCCGGCGACCAGACCGGCGTGCGCTGGGACGACGGCGCCATCACCATGCCCGAGGGCTTCGTCGACGCCTACCAGCAGTTCGTCGAGGGCGGCTGGAACGGCGTGCAGTGTGACGAGCACTTCGGCGGCCAGGGGCTGCCGGAGCTGGTCGCCACCGCCACCCAGGAGATGTGGCAGGCGGCGAACATGAGCTTCGCCCTGGGGCCGCTGCTCACCGCCGGCGCCATCGAGGCGATGCACGCCCACGGCACCGAGCAGCAACAGGCGACGTATCTCCACAAGCTCGTCTCCGGTGAGTGGTCCGGGACCATGAACCTCACCGAGCCCCAGGCGGGCTCGGATCTCGCCGCGGTGCGCACCCGCGCGACACCCGAGGGCGACCACTATCTCGTCCAGGGGCAGAAGATCTACATCACCTGGGGCGAGCACGACTGCGCGGAGAACATCGTCCACCTGGTGCTCGCGCGCACGCCGGATGCCCCGGCGGGGGTGAAGGGGATTTCGCTGTTCATCGTGCCGAAGTTCCTGCCCGATGCCGACGGCAACCCGGGCGAGCGCAACGACGTGCGCTGCGTGAACACCGAGCACAAGATCGGCATCCACGCGAGCCCCACCTGCACCATGTCCTACGGCGACCAAGGGGGCGCCATCGGCTACCTGGTGGGCGAGGAAGGCAAGGGCCTGATGTACATGTTCACCATGATGAACGAGGCCCGCCACAAGGTCGGCGTGCAGGGACTTGCCATCGCTGATCGCGCCTACCAGCAGGCGCGCTGGTATGCCTCCGAGCGCATCCAGGGCACCCCCGCCGGCGGCGATCCGGCGCAGAAAGTAAACATTCTCCACCATCCCGACATCAAGCGCATGATGCTGACTATGCGTTCGCAGGTCGAAGCCATGCGAGCGCTGGCATACTCGGCGTCGTGGTCCATGGACATCAGCCGTCGGCACCCGGACGCCAAGGAGCGCGAACAGCACCAGGCGCGGGTGGATCTGCTCATCCCCATCGTCAAGGGGTGGTGCACGGAGGTGGGCCAGGAGCTGGCGAGCCTCGGGGTGCAGGTCCACGGCGGCATGGGCTACGTCGAGGAGACGGGTGCGGGGCAGCACTACCGGGATGCGCGGATTACCACCATCTACGAGGGCACCACGGGCATCCAGGCCAACGACCTGATCGGGCGCAAGACCTACAAGGACGGCGGCAAGGCCATGCACGCCATGCTCGCCGAGATGGAGGGCCTGGCCGCGGAGCTCGAGGGCAGCGGTGATGCGGGCGTGCGCGCCATCCACGAACCGCTCACCGCGGGTATCAACGCCCTGCGGGAGGCCGCCGAGTACGTGGTGCGCACCCACGGCGAGAACCCGGCGGCAACCTCGGCTGGCGCAGTGCCGTACCTGATGCTGGCCGGCTACGTCTGCGGCGGTGCGCTGCTGGCCCGCTCCGCGCTCATCGCCCGTGCCGCGCTGGATGGCGGTACAGCGGAGACGGGCTTCTACGAGACCAAGATCGTCACCGCCCGGTTCTATGCCCAGCACATCCTGCCCCGCGCCGCCGCCCTGCTGCCGGCGGTGCTCGCCGGGGATGATGCCGTGGGCGCGATGGACGTGGCGCAGTTCTGAAGCGGGGTGCATGTCGGGGATAAAGCCCCTCCCACAGGGTGCCTGGTGATGGGAGAGGCTTCATCCCGATAACCGGTCCGGTTGGCTGTGGGAGCGACGTGAGTTGCGATAGGCTGTAGGGCGGACCTTCAGGTCCGCCATTGCGGCCTGTGATCACAACCCCCGAGGGCTTTAAATCGGGGGAAGGCGGACGTAAACGTCCGCCCTACGTGGGCTACGGCGGCCGTCCATCCACAAAAAAGCCCGGCGGGCGATGCCCGCCGGGCTTTTTGTGGATGGACACGGCGTTCCTCAGAAATCGCTGCCCCAGGCCTTCTTGTACCACTTGCGGAACTGTTCCAGCGTGAAGTGGTGGTTCTGGGTTCCGGCCCGGGCGACCTTGAGGCTGCCCATGAGCGAGGCAATCTGGCCGGTGGTGCGCCAGTCCAGATCGTTGAGCAGCCCGTACAGCAGGCCGGCGCGATAGGCGTCACCACAACCGGTGGGATCAAGCACATCCTCCGGGGTCACCGCGTCCACGTGGATGGTCTCGCCGTTGGCGTAGATGTCCGAGCCCTCGGCGCCGCGGGTGACGATCAGGGCGTCCAGCTTCTTGGCCAGATCATCCATGCTCAGGCCGGTGCGGTCCTGCACCATGCGGGACTCGTAATCGTTCACGGCCATGTAGGTGGCCTTCTCGACGAAGTCCAGCAGCTCCTCGCCGTTGAACATGGGCAGCCCCTGGCCCGGATCGAAGATGAACGGGATGCCGGCATCGGCGAACTGCTGGGCGTGCTGCACCATGCCATCGCGGCCGTTGGGGGCGACGATACCGATCTTGGCACCTTCGTTGGTGGGCACTTTCACCTCGTGGGCCAGGTTCATGGCACCGGGGTGGAAGGCGGTGATCTGGTTATCGTCAAGATCGGTGGTGATATAGGCCTGGGCGCAGTAATGGTCGTCAAAACGCTTGACGTAATCCATGGGCACGCCCCAGTCCTTCATCCACTGGGCGTAGGTGCCGAAATCCTTGCCCACGGTGGACAGCGGCAGACCGCGCTGGCCCAGCAGCATCAGGTTGTAGGCGATGTTGCCGGCGCAGCCGCCGTATTCCCGACGCAGCTGATCCACCAGGAAGGCGACATTGAGAATGTGGACCTGCTCGGGCAGCACGTGGTTCTTGAAGCGGTCGCGGAACACCATGATGGTGTCGTAGGCGACGGAGCCGCTGATCAATGCGGTCATGTGGATTGTCTCCCTATTGCTCTAGTAGAAATCGATTCGGGCCGCCGCCGAAGCAAAAACGCATCGCCGACGGCCGGGACGGCCGCCGCACTGGTTCCTGTGGTCAGCGGCAGTCGACGCGCGTCAGCCGGCGTCGCCCTGCCACTTGAGGTCCAGCTCCTTGGCGGCCTTGACCTCGTCGAGACGCCGTACGGGCATGTTGTACGGGGCACCCTTGACGAAATCCTTGTCCTGTCGGGCCTCCTCGCGAATGGCCACCATGGCGTCGACGAAGCCGTCGAGATCCGCACGGGTTTCCGTCTCCGTGGGCTCGATGAGGAAGCACTCCGGCACCAGCAGCGGGAAGTAGGCTGTCGGCGCGTGGTAACCCATGTCCAGCAGGCGCTTGGCGAAATCGCCGGCGCTGACGCCCAGTTCCTTGGCCTCGTTCCTCAGGCTGACAATGAACTCGTGACTGGCACGGCGCTCCGGCAGCCATACCTGGAAGCCTTCGGCACGCAGGCGGCTCATCATGTAGTTGGCATTGAGGGTGGCGAACTCGGCGACGCGGGTCATGCCCTCACGGCCAAGCATGCGGGCATACACATAGGCCCGTAGCAGCACCCCGGCGTTGCCCATGAAGGCGGACAGGCGGCCGATGGTCTGCGGGATCTCTTCCTCGGTGCGCCAGTAGTAGCGATCGCCGTCACGGCCCACCTGCGGGATCGGGATATGCGGCAGCAGACGCTTGCCGACCCCCACCGCACCGGCTCCCGGACCGCCACCACCATGCGGCGTGGAGAAGGTCTTGTGCAGGTTGATGTGGATGACGTCGAAGCCCATGTCGCCGGGCCGCGCCTTGCCGAGGATGGCGTTGAGGTTGGCGCCATCGTAGTAGAGCAGCCCGCCGGCGTCGTGCACCAGCTGCGCGATCTCCTGGATGCGCCGCTCGAACACGCCCACGGTGGACGGGTTGGTCAGCATGATGCCCGCCGTCTGTGGCCCGACGGCCTCCTTCAGCGCCTCCATGTCCACGTCCCCGTCACGCGCCGTGGGGATCTCGCGCACCTTGTAGCCGCACATCACGGCGGTGGCCGGGTTGGTGCCGTGGGCGGCATCGGGCACCAGGATCTCGGTGCGCCCGTCATCGCCACGGGCGTCGTGGTAGGCCCGGATCATGGCAACGCCGGTAAACTCGCCCTGGGCACCGGCCATCGGCGCCAGCGACACCTCCTGCATGCCGGTTACCTCGGCCAGCATGTCCTGCAGCTCCCACAGGCAGCCCATGAAGCCCTGGCCGGTGCTGTCCGGCGCATGGGGATGGCGGTCCAGGAAGCCGGGCAGCATGGCCAGGCTGTTACAGGCCCGCGGGTTGTACTTCATGGTGCACGAACCCAGCGGATAGAAGTTGGTGTCGATGGAGAAGTTTTTCTGCGACAGCCGGGTATAGTGGCGCACCACCTGCAGCTCGGAGACTTCCGGCATCACCGCGCGCCGCTGGCGACGGAACTCTGCCGGAATGTCCGCGAGGTCGGCGTGGGCAGCCGGCGCCTGGGCGCGGGCGTAGCGCCCCGTCTTGCCCAGGTCAAAAATGATTGATTCCTGCGTCACGGCAAACCTCCGTTGATCAGGCGGCGCGGGCCAGCGCGTGGCCCAGCGCCTCCACGTAGCGATCCATGTCCGCGTCGGTCACGGTCTCGGTGGCACACACCAGCAGGGCATTGGCCAGGCGCTTGTCGTGGCGCCCCAGCGGGTAGCCGGCGAGGACGCCCTGGTTGGCCAGCTGCTGGAACACCGGCTCCGCGGGACGATCCAGCTCGATGACGCGCTCATGGAAATAGGGCCCGTCGAAGCGCAGGCTGACACCCTTGATATCGCTCAGGCGCTCGGTGAGGGTGCGCGTGTTGGCGTGGCATTGTGCCGCCACCCGTTCCAGCCCCTCGGCGCCGAGCAGGGACAGGTACATGGTCGCCGCGGTGACCATCAGCCCCTGGTTGGTGCAGATGTTGGACGTGGCCTTGGAGCGGCGGATGTGCTGCTCCCGCGCCTGCAGGGTCAGGGTGTAGCCGGTACGCCCTTCCATGTCCACAGTGCGGCCGACGATGCGCCCGGGCATCTGGCGGACGTAGGCCTTGCGACAGCACATGAAACCGAAGTAGGGACCGCCGGAGGACAGTGGTATGCCCAGGGGCTGGCCTTCGCCGCAGGCGATATCAGCGCCGCTCTCGCCCCACTCACCGGGGGGCGTGATCACCGCCATGGCGGTGGGATTGACCACGGCAATGACCAGTGCGCCGTTGCGCTGGGCCCAGTCCGTCAGCGCCGCGGCATCCTCCAGACGGCCGAACCAGTTGGGCTGCGGGATCACCAGGGCGGCAATATCCTCGCCATCCCACTGCTTCAGCGTGGCCGGATCCACCACGCCGGTGGCCGGGTCGCTGGCCACGATCTCCATGGCGATGCCCTGGTTGCCGACGATGGTCTGCGTGGTATCGCGATACAGCGGATTGACGGTATCCGGCACAAGAATGCGGCCGGATTTCGACTTCCGGTTGCCGCGCACGGCCATGAGTACGGCTTCGGCCAGGGCCGAGCCGCCGTCATAGAGCGAGGCGTTGGAGGCATCCATGCCCATCAGCCCCGCCATCATGCTCTGATACTCGTAAATCAGCTGCAGCGTGCCCTGGCTGGCTTCTGCCTGGTAGGGCGTGTAGGCGCTGTAGTACTCGCCGCGGGTGGTGACTTCCCACACGGCGGCGGGCACATGGTGCCGGTAGGCCCCGGCACCCAGGAAACACGGACCCAGCATGTCACCGGCGGCGCGCTCGTTCATCAGGCGGGTAATCTCCATCTCGGAGACACCCGCGGGAACGCGCGGAAGGTCCGGGTCACGCAGGTCTGCGGGGATTTCGTCGAACAGCGCGTTGACGCTGTCGACACCGATCTCCGCCAGCATCTGGCGGATTTCTTCATCAGTGTGCGGAATGAACGGCATGGCGTACTCCGACCTCTGTTGCGAAAACGGACCTCAGTCCTCGTCCTCCTCGGCAAGGAGGTGCTCGTAGGCGTCGGCGTCCATGAGCTCTTCCAGGACATCGGGGTCGTCGATGCGGATGCGCATGATCCAGCCTTCACCGTACGGATCGCTGTTCACGAGTTCCGGGGAGTCCTGCAACTCGCTGTTGGCGTCGATGATGGTGCCAGCCACGGGCGCATAGATGTCCGAGGCGGCCTTGACGGACTCGACCACGGCACAGGCCTCACCGGCCTCCACGGCGCGGTCGATCTCGGGCGTCTCGACGAACACCAGGTCCCCCAGAGAGTCCTGGGCGTGATCACTGATGCCGACGGTGACGGTGCCGTCATCCTCGGCACGGACCCATTCGTGGCTGGAGGCGTACTTCAGATCACCGGGTACGTTGCTCATTGGTCTGCGTCCCTTAAGTTTCGGACCCCTCGTTGCGGGGTCGTTCAATCAATGAAAGGCTTGCCGTTGCGGACGAAGGGGGGCTTCACCACCCGCACAGGGAGCGCGCGCCCGCGCATGTCCACCGCCCAGGGGCCTTCGTCCCCCACGGGCACACGTGCCAGGGCAATGGACTGCCCCAACACCGGCGAATAGCCGCCGGAGGTAACTTCACCCGCCGCACCGGATTCGGACTGCAGCGCCTGACCGTGCCGAAGGACACCGCGGCCTTCCAGCACCATCCCCACCAGGCGTCGCTGCACACCGTCGGCACGCTGCTTCTCCAGCGCCTTGCGACCGATGAATTCCCGGTCTTCGGGATCCCAGGCCACCGTCCAGCCCAGCGCGGACTCCAACGGGGTGGTGGTCGCGTCCATATCCTGACCGTACAGGCACAGGCCGGCCTCCAGCCGCAGGCTGTCGCGAGACCCCAGCCCGCAGGGCACCGCATCGGCGGCGACCAGGTGATCCCAGAGGTCCGCCGCGGACCGGTCGGGAAGCATGACCTCGAACCCGTCCTCGCCGGTGTAGCCGGTCCGGGCAATCAGCCAGTCCCCGGTTTCCACGGCGCGAAACGGTTTCAGCGCCCCCAGCCGGCTCTCCAGGCGGGCATCCACGGCCTGCCCCAGACAGCGCTCCGCCTGCGGCCCCTGGACGGCGATCATTGCCATCTCCTTGCGCTCCCGCACCCGCACGTCGAAGCCGTCGGCGTGCTGCTGCAGCCAGTCAAGATCGGCTTCGCGGCACGCGGCATTGACTACGATGCGGTAACGGCCCTCGGAGAGATAGTAGACAATCAGATCGTCGAGAATGCCGCCCTGCTCGTTGAGCATGCAGGTGTAGAAGGCCTGACCCGGCGTCGCCAGACGCGACGCGTCGTTGGCCAGCACGCGACGCAGATAGGCCAATGCCCCTGACCCGGAGACATCGACAACACCCATGTGCGAGACGTCGAACAGCCCCGCCGAGGAACGCACCTGCTCGTGCTCCTTGATCTGCGAACCGTAGTTCACCGGCATTTCCCAGCCGGCGAAATCCACGAGCTTGGCGCCGGCCGCCTGATGCCGGTCGTACAGTGGTGTCCGCTGCAGCATGGTGCCGCAAACCTCCCGTTTGGTGACAAACCGGCCTGCAGCACGCGGCGCCACTGCAGCAACAGACGCGCCATGGTGTGCCGGCCGGAGAGCTGCCGCAACAACTCAAGTTGAAGCGCAGTCATGGAACCAAGGCGGGAGACAATAACACATCTCCACCGCCATTCCTCCGGAACCGGTACTTTATGGAATTTCTGTCACTTCAGTATGAATTATGCTCAAGAGAGACGCCACAGCGAGGGGCGCTCCGGCGATCGGGATTCAGCAGTTCCCTGGCGTCCTCAGCGCGAGCCGGCACCGGCCTGCAACGGCCCCCGCCCGCGCGGAAGTCCTGACCGCCGGACCAGCAGGACAACGGGCAGCAGGCCGGCGATCACCAGGGTCACCGCCGGCAGGGCGGCCCGTTGCCACTCACCCTCTGCGGTCAGCTCGAAAATGCGGACTGCCAGCGTATCCCAGCCAAAGGGACGCAGCAGCAGTGTCGCCGGCATCTCCTTCATGACATCCACGCCCACCAGCAGGACGCCGGCCAGCAGGCCCGGCCGGAGCATGGGCACATACACCCGGGCGATCACCCGCCACGGCCCGGCACCAAGGCTTCGCGCGGCGTCGGCCATGCTCGGGCGCACCTGTTCCAGGGCGGTGTCCACCGCACCGAACGCCACCGCCATGAAACGGATAACATAGGCGCACAACAGCGCGATGAGACTGCCGCCCAGCACCTGCCCGGATCCCAGGTCGAACATGCCGATCAGTGTGTTATCCACCCAGGCGAAGACCATCATGATGCTCACGGCGAGCACGGAACCGGGGATGGCATAGCCCAGCGTGGACATGGCCACGGCATGGCGGGTCATCCAGTCACTCTGGACACGTCGGGCATAGGCCAGCAGCAGTGCCAGGGCCACGGTGATGAAGGCTGCCATGGCACCCAGGCTGACAGTCCGCCAGACCAGGTCCAGGTAGCGGCGGTCGACGCCGGAAGCCACCTCGCCGGCGGCCCAGATCAGCAGCTGGACCATGGGGATGGCAAACGCCAGGGACAGCACGGTCAACGCATAGGCCGTCGCCCCCCACCCCCGCCAGCCCTGCAGGCGGACCCGCTGCACATCGCGCCCTTCCCCGCGCTGGTAGAACCTTGCGCGACCCCGGGTGGCGCGCTCGGCGAACAGCGCCAGGGCGATGAACAGCAACAGCAGTGACGCCAACTGCGCTGCGGCCTCCAGGCTGAAGAAGCCGAACCAGGCGCTGTAGATGGCGGTGGTAAAGGTTTCGTAGTTGAACACCGACACGGCACCGAAGTCCGCCAGCGCCTCCATCAGCGCCAGCGCCGTGCCGATGGCAATGGCCGGCCGCGCCATGGGCAACGCTACCCGAAAGAACGCCTGCCAGGGCCCCATGCCGGCGATACGCGCCGCTTCCATCTGCTGCTGCCCCTGCCGCAGAAAGGCCGTTCGCGCCAGCATGTACACGTAGGGGTAGAGCACCAGGGACATCACCAGCAGCACGCCGCCGGTGGACCGGATCGGCGGCAGCCCGGCACCGTGACCCAGCAGGTCGCGCATGGCGCCCTGCACAGGGCCGCTATAGTCGAACAGACCGATGAACACGAAGGCGAGCACGTACGCGGGCACCGCCAGGGGCAGCATCAGCGCCCACTCCAGCCAGCGCCGTCCCGGGAACTCGCAGACGGCGGTCAGCCAGGCCAGGGAGACGCCCAGCAGCAGTACGGAGACGCCGACGCCGACGATGAGGACAATGGTGTTGCGGATCAGCGTGGGGAGTTTGGTCTCGGCCAGGTGCGGCCAGACGGTGGTGTCCGGCTCCAGCCAGGCGAACACCGTCACAAGGATGGGCGCGACGATGACCAGCGCCACAAGACACGCAAACCAGCGCCAGCCGCGCACACGCGGCCAGCGCCAGGACAGGGCACCGCCGGTGCCGGCTGCCACATGGGAGCCGGTGGCAGCCACGCCTAACGGTACCCGGCGCGGTCCATGAGCATCACCGCCGGCACCTGCAGGCGCCCCGCCTCGGAAACGTTGATGGTATCCGGCTGGAACTCGCCCCAGGCGGCCACCAGATCATCCAGCGGCACATCCTCGCTGGCGGGGTACTCCAGGTTCAGGGCGCCGAACATCTCCTGTGCCTCCTCGCCCGAGAGCCACTCCAGCAGCTTGCGGGCACCCTCCGGATTGCCGGCATGCCGGGTGATACCGGCGCCGGAGACATTCACGTGCACACCGTGTTCGTCCTGGTTGGCCCAGTGCAGAGCCAGCGGGATGTCCGGGTCATCCTTCTGCAGGCGACCGAAATAGTAGGTATTGACGATACCCACGTCGCACTGGCCGGCTTCGATGGCCTGCATCACCGAGGTGTCGTTGGAGAACGGCGAGGCCGCCAGATTGTCCACCCAGCCTTCCACGATCTCCTGGGTCTTCTCCTCGCCGTGGCGGGCGATCATCATGGCCACCAGGGACTGGTTGTAGACCTTGCGGGAGGTACGCAGGCACAGGCGCCCCTCCCATTCCGGCCCGGCCAGCGCCTCATAGGTGCTGAGCTGGTCCGGATCGACTCGTTCGGTGCTGTAGATGATGGTGCGCGCGCGCACGGACAGACCGAACCACTGGCCGTCGGGGTCGCGGAGGTAGTCGGGGATATTGCCGCGCAGGGTCTCGGAGTCAACACTGTCAAGCACACCCTCCTCCGCGGCCTGCCAGAGATTGCCGGCATCCACGGTCATGAGCATGTCGGCAGGCGTGTTGCGCCCCTCTGCCTTGAGGCGGGCCAGCAGCGGGCCGGCGTTGTCGGTGACGTAGCGCACGCGGATGCCGGTTTCTTCGGTGAAACGGTCGAACAGCGGCTTGATCAGGTGCTCCTGGCGCGCGGAGTAGACCGTGACCTGGTCGTCATCGGCCACCAGCGGCGGCGCCAGAGCCAGTGCGAGCAGGGCGGTCACGAACGACAGTGCAGGACGCATGGGCAGATCTCCCCGATGGGCTATTGATGCTAATGATAATGATTCCCATTCATAACTGCAAAGAAAACCACTCCCGCTGTTGTGCTCACCCCGCGTGGCTGCTATTCGTTCACAGGTGTCGCACCGCCGGCCACCCGCCTCAGTTTCCACCGGGGGCGTGGGCCGCCGCGACAATCACGCAGGGCGCCCACAGGTGCCCCCGACCCATCCGCCGCGCCAGCGCCTCCTGGTGCAGCGCCTATCCGAGGGTTAATCGCCCATGATCGTCACCCCTGGTCCCCAGCCCGGAAAATTACGCCAGGCCGTCCGCGAGACCTATCACGCCGACGAGACCCGCATGATCAACCAGCTCGCCAGGGAGGCGGCCAGCGATGCCACGCACCGGGACAACGTCGCCCGGGAGGCGACCCGGCTGGTCCAGCATGTGCGCGACAACCGCGTTTCCCAGGGCGGCGTGGACGCGCTACTGCATGAGTACGACCTCTCCAGCAAGGAGGGCGTCGTCCTCATGTGCCTGGCGGAAGCGCTCATGCGCGTGCCCGACTCCACCACCGCCGACCGCCTGATCCAGGACAAGATCAGCACCGGTGACTGGGAATCCCACCTCGGACACAGCGAGTCCATCTTCGTCAACGCCTCCACCTGGGGGTTAATGCTCACCGGCCGCGTGGTGCGGTTCGACGAACGCTCCACAGGGGATCTCGCCTACACCGTGCGGCGCATGGTCCAGCGCAGTGGCGAGCCGGTGATCCGCCAGGCGATCCGCCAGGCCATGCGCATCATGGGCAAGCAGTTCGTCATCGGCCGCACCATCGACGAGGCCATCAAGCGCGCCCGGGAAGACGAGAAGCAGGGCTACCGCCACTCCTACGATATGCTGGGCGAGGCCGCCCGCACCATGGAGGATGCTGACCGGTACTACGCCGCCTACCAGAACGCCATCAAGGCCATCGCCAAGGCCGGCAAGGGCCGCGGCGTGCTGGACGGCCCCGGCATCTCGGTGAAGCTCTCGGCACTGCACCCCCGCTACGAGTTCGGTCACTTCAACCGCAGCCGCGACATCCTCGTGCAGCGCCTGGGCCACCTCTCAGAGATGGCCCGGGACGCGGATATCGGCCTGTGCGTTGATGCCGAGGAGGCGGACCGCCTGGACATCTCCATGGATGTCATCGAGGCGGTGGCCGGTGACGGCAGTCTGGCCGGCTGGCACGGTTTCGGTCTGGCGGTGCAGGCCTACCAGAAGCGCGCCGCACCACTGATCGACTGGCTGGCGGACCTGGCCGACCGCCATGACAGGCGGCTGATGGTACGGCTGGTCAAGGGCGCCTACTGGGACAGTGAGGTCAAGCGCGCCCAGGAGAGTGGCTATCCGGAGTACCCGGTGTTCACCCGCAAGGCCAGCACGGACGTCTCCTACCTGGCCTGCGCCCGGCGCATGCTCCGGGCAGGCCCCGAGCGCATCTACCCACAGTTCGCCACCCACAACGCCCACACCCTCGCCTGGGTGATGGAAGAGGCCGGCGACGCCCCCTATGAGTTCCAGCGCCTGCACGGCATGGGCGAAGCCCTGTACGAGCCGGTGGTAGGACGGCGCGGCGGTCATCGACCGGTGCGCATTTACGCGCCGGTGGGCAGCCACGAGGAACTGCTTCCTTACCTGGTGCGTCGACTGCTGGAGAACGGGGCCAACAGCTCCTTCGTCAACCGCATCCAGGACGAGAAGCTGCCCATCGACGAGATGATCGCCGACCCCGTGGACGCCGTACAGGGACTGCAGAACAAACCCCACCCGCGCATCCCACTGCCGGCACATATATACGGCGAACAGCGGCGCAACTCCAAAGGGGTCAATCTGGCCGACCACCTTGTGGTGGAGCCCATGGGCGAGGCCATGTCCAGGGCCGCGGACAAGCGCTGGAAGGCCGAGCCGCTGATCGGTGGCAAGGCCAGGCACGGTACGGCGGAGCCGGTCTGCAACCCGGCCTGGAACAGCCAGGAGGTGGGTCAGGTCACCTGGGCCACGCCGGCGCAGGCGGACGAAGCCGTGGCCATGGCCGCCCGGGCCGCACCGCAGTGGGCGGCCACCCCGGCGGATCAACGGGCCAAATGCCTGGAGCGCATGGCCGACCTCATGGAAGAGCACCTGGCCGAACTCATGGCTCTGTGCGTGCGTGAGGCCGGCAAGGGCATCCCCGACGCGGTGGCGGAAGTCCGCGAGGCGGTGGACTTCTGCCGCTACTACGCCCAGCGCTGCCGCCTGGATTTCGGCGCACCCATGCCGCTGCCCGGCCCCACCGGCGAGAAGAACGAGATCGCCCTGCACGGCCGCGGCGTGTTCGTGTGCATCAGCCCCTGGAACTTCCCGCTGGCCATTTTCACAGGCCAGGTGACGGCCGCACTGGCCGCCGGCAACACCGTGGTGGCCAAGCCGGCGGAGCAGACCAGTCTGATCGGCGCCCGGGCCGCCGCCCTGCTGCACGAAGCGGGCATTCCGCCGGAGGTGCTGCACCTGCTCC
Source organism: Aquisalimonas sp. 2447 (assembly GCF_012044895.1). NCBI lineage: Bacteria > Pseudomonadati > Pseudomonadota > Gammaproteobacteria > Chromatiales > Ectothiorhodospiraceae > Aquisalimonas > Aquisalimonas sp. 2447. Next base: position 346,271 of record NZ_CP050695.1, on the reverse strand, counting down.
CCGGCGCCGGGGAGATCGGCGGCCGGCTGGTGGCGGACGAGCGCATCAGTGGCGTCGCCTTCACCGGCTCCGTGGCCACGGCACGGCGTATCAACCAGACGCTGAGCCAGCGTCAGGGGCCGATCATTCCCCTGATCGCCGAGACCGGCGGCCAGAACGCCATGATCGCCGACTCCACCGCACTGCCGGAGCAACTGGTGCGGGACGTACTGATCTCCTCCTTCCAGAGCGCCGGGCAACGCTGCTCGGCGCTGCGGGTTCTCTACGTGCAGGAGGACGTTGCCGATCACGTGCTGACCATGCTCAACGGCGCGATGCAGGAGCTCACCGTGGGCGACCCGGCGTGGCTGGCCACCGACGTGGGCCCGGTGATCGATACCGAGGCGCGGGACAACCTGATGGCGCACGTGGAGGCCATGCGGCGCAGCGGTCGGGTCATCGGCGAAACGCCGCTACCAAAGGAAACCCGGGAAGGCACCTTCGTACCCCCCATTGCCTTCGAGATCAGCGGCATCGACGCTCTGGACGATGAGCACTTCGGCCCGATCCTCCACGTGGTTCGCTACCGGGCGCAGGACCTGGACCGGGTGATCGACGCCATCAACGCCACGGGCTACGGACTGACCCTGGGCGTGCACAGCCGTATCGACGCCGTAGCAGCGCGCGTGGCCCAGCGGGCACGCGTGGGCAACCTGTACGTGAACCGCAACCAGATCGGCGCGGTGGTGGGGGTGCAGCCCTTCGGCGGCGAGGGGCTCTCGGGGACAGGCCCCAAGGCCGGCGGCCCGCGCTACCTGCACCGCTTCGCCACCGAGCGCACGGTCACCGTAGATACAACGGCGGCCGGCGGCAACGCCTCGCTGTTTGCCATGGGGGACGAGGAGGACCTGCCACGCTAATCACCACGGCACTGCTTCGCCCCGGTCAACCGGCGCGAAGCAGTGCCGTGGTGGTATCCAGCAACCGGCTGGCGAACCCCCACTCGTTGTCGTACCAGGCGCAGACCTTCACCAGGCCGTCGCCGCCCATGCGGGTCATGGAGGAGTCATAGGTGGCGGACACGGTGGTGTGGTTGAAGTCCACGGAGACGAGATCCTCCTCGGCGACGGCGAGAATGCCCTCGAGCTCGCCTGCAGCGGCGTGCCGGAGCACGCTGTCCACCTCGTCGGCGGAGGTGGGCCGTGCCGCCCGGAAGGTCAGGTCCACCAGCGAAACGTTGATGGTGGGCACGCGCACGGCGAACCCGTCCAGGCGGCCCGCCAGTTCCGGCAGCACCTTGCCCACCGCAGCGGCGGCGCCGGTGCGAGTGGGGATCATGGACTGGGTCGCCGAGCGGGCGCGTCGCGGGTCCTTGTGATAGACGTCGGTGAGCACCTGGTCGTTGGTGTAGGAATGCACCGTGGTCATGAGGCCGTGCTCGATGCCGATGTGCCGGTGCAGCGGCGCCGCCATCGGCGCCAGGCAGTTGGTGGTGCACGAGGCATTGGAAATCACCGTGTGGTCCGCCGTCAGCGTACGGTGATTGACGCCGTAGACGATGGTGGCGTCGACGTCGTCCCCGGCCGGCGCGGAGATCACCACCTTGCGGGCGCCGGCGTCCAGGTGCGCCTGGGAACCGGAGCGGCTCGCGAACAGGCCGGTGCACTCCAGCACCGCATCGATGCCGAGCTCCCCCCAGGGCAGGCGCGCCGGGTCCGGCTCGGCCAGCACGCGCACCCGCCGGCCGTTGACCAGCAGGTCGTCGCCGTCCACCGCAACATCGGCGGCGAACCGGCCGTGAACGGTATCGTGCCGCAACAGGTAGGCGTTGGTCGCAGCATCGCCCAGGTCGTTGATGGCGACAACCTCCAGGGTCTCGCCGCGCTCCTGCTCGACAATGGCGCGCAGGGCATTCCTGCCGATGCGCCCGAAAGCGTTGATGGCGATACGGTAGGCCATGGCGTACCTCCAGGGGGAACTGCTCGATTACGGGTCAGGCCGAGACGCCCAGGTACTTGCCCAGCACCTCGTCGTCGGTCATCGCGGCCTTGTCGGTGGCCTCGTCCAAGATTTGGCCCTCGGCCATAGCCGGCAGAAAACCTGTCGTGTTTCAGGCATCCGTCTCCGACTCGTCGCCCCGCGGGCGCCGCGCATCGGTGGGCCTCGGGCTTAAGCTATCGACGCTAAGGCCGGAGCCATCCCCTGCCAGGCCCACTTCGCGCAGAATCGCATCGACAACCGGCGCCTGAGCACGATAATCCATCAGTGCCGACAATAGCTCTGAGGCCTGGCCGGAGTTTGCGGTACGCCCCCCGTCCGTGCTGTCTGGCGACATGCGTTGACCATGCTGCAGACCATCAACCTTCGCGATTCGAATGCTGTCGACGTGTTTCAGCGGCTCACCGCTGGCACGGAGGATATCGGGCAGGGCATCGATCAGACGGCGACGCATGTCGGCCTGAGTCTGTTCTTCTGAGAGCGCGTTGCGTGCCTCGTTGAGCAGTCGCATGGCCTCTGCCTCCATCTGTTGACGTGCCATATCCCCATCCGCAGTCAGGCGCTCTGCTTCCGCTTCCGCGGCCGCGCGCAGCTTCCGCTCTTCGGCCTCGATCTCCACCCGGTCACGGCGGGCATGGGCGTGAATACGTGCGTGTTCTGTCTCCCGCTCTGCCTCGCGGGCAGCCTTAATGACCTCGATGGCTTTGTCGCGCTGCGCGATCTCAGTCTCGCGAAGGGTCTCCACATGCTCATTCGCGAGTTCGAGCCGTCCCCGCGTCTCGGCAAGCGCCGCCAACGCTTGATTCTGCTCCTGCTCCTTGGCGCTCTGCTCAATCACGCCGTGCAAGCGCGATACCTCGACCGCGGCGTCTCGCTGAGCCCGCAATTCGCCCAGGCGCTGGTCGTTGTAGACGCGGCGTGCCTCGAGCGCCTGGTCGGCATCAAGTTGCGACTGCTCGGCGGCAGCATGACTGCGGGCTTCGGTCTCCGCGATTTCTGCCTGCTGCTGGGCGCGCCGGTCGGCAATGTCGTACTGCTGTTGTAGCCGGGCGTACTCACTCTCCTTTTCCAGATCGAGTCGGCTCTTTTCCGTTTCCAGTGTCTTGCGCTGCAAGGCGATGGCCGTGTCCTGCTCAATGTCGTTGCGCTTTTTCTTGCGCGTCTCGATCTGCTCAGTGAGCCAAGTCAGACCCTCCGCATCAAACGCGTTTGAGGGATTGAAGTACTTGATATCGGTTTGGTCTAGGGCGGTGATCGATACAGTATCGAGTTCGAGACCATTACGCCCCAACCCGTCACCAACCTGCTCCGCGACCGCGCGGGCGAACTCACGCCGATTGGCATGGAGCTCCTCCATAGTCTTCTCCGCTGCCACCGAGCGCAGAGCGTCGACGAACTTCCCCTCCACGAGCGCCTTGAGGTGCTCAGGATTGAGCGTACGAGAACCAAGGGTCTGCGCCGCCAGTTCCACCGCCTCGCGCTCGGCGCGCACCCGAACGTAGAACTCGACCACCACATCGGCGCGCATGCGATCGCCGGTGATCAGCGCCTTGTCATGCGTCCGGGTCAGTTCCAGGCGCATAGTGTTCATGTTGACGCGTGTGACGTTGTGCAGCATTGGCACGATCAACATCCCGCCACCGATCGCCGCCCGCGTCCCACCCAGGCCGGACCGCACCAGCGAGATGTCCTGAGTCGCCCGCTGGAAAAAGCGGATACCAAGGACGATGGTGACAACGACCGCCGCCAGGACTGTCAGTACTATCCCCGTCATGGCCGGGTACCTCCTCTACGAATTGTCGGCGAAGCGCGCCTTGAGCGCGTCGAAGCCCGCCTGGAAAACATCCTGGCCAATGACTCGAGCCATTTCTTCTTCGCGGCCTGCGTCGGTGCCGAATTCCGCCGTCCACTCACCGAAGGTACGATCGCCGTCGGTCACCGGAATCAGGCGCAATCCGGCCACGTAGTCGCTCACTGCCAAAGGTGCTTCGAGAATGCAGTAGGAAAAGCTGTAGTCGAAATCCGACAGCTGCAGCAGCTGCTCCCGTATCCGTCCGCCGTCGGCGAGTTCGAAGTCGCGGACACAACCAATGCAGTCCTGCGGCAAACCGCGTTCGATTCGGGATCGGGAAATCCCAGGATGCCACTCTGGCATCTCGTTGAACCCCCGCACCACCGCCCAGACGTCAGCCGCCGGGGCATCGATGACGCTGCTAATAAATACCTTCACCATGGCGGACTCCTTAGTGCCGACGCAGACCGACGAACTCGCGGGTGCGCGCGACGAGTGCATTCTCGGTGGGCAGCCGCTCCATGGAGCTGGCGCCGAAGAAACCGTGGCAACCCGGGCAGTTGGCAAGGATGTGGGCGGCGTCGGCCGGCTCCGCGATCGGCCCGCCGTGGCAGAGCACGAGGAGATCGTCGCGCAGGCCGTGGGCACGCTCGGCGATGGCGTTGATGCGTGCGACGCAGCTGTCCAGATCGAGTCCGGTGCGGGCGCCGATTGCCCCGCCGGTGGTCAACCCCATGTGGGCCACCAATATATCGGCACCGGCAAGGGTCATCGCCTCGGCCTCGTCCTCATTGAAGACGTAGGGCGTCGTGAGCAGGTCGAGGCTCCGCGCCTCGGCGATCATCTCCACCTCTCGCTCGAAGCCCATGCCGGTCTCTTCGAGATTGGCACGGAACTGGCCGTCGATCAGCCCGACAGTAGGAAAGTTCTGAACGCCGGCAAAGCCTGCGGCACGCACCTGCCGCAGGAAGTGGCGACCAACGATAAATGGGTCGGTACCGTTGACACCGGCGAGCACCGGCGTCTTGCGAACCACAGGCAACACTTCGCGCGCCATATCCATGACGATCTCGTTGGCGTTGCCGAATGCAAGCAACCCGGCAAGCGAACCTCGCCCGGCCATTCGGTAACGCCCCGAGTTGTAGATCACGATGAGATCGATGCCGCCTGCTTCCTCGCACTTCGCCGACAGCCCCGTGCCGGCGCCACCACCGATGATGGGCTCCCCGCCGGACACCTTTTGATGGAAGCGGGCCATGAGTTCCCCTCGGTCGAATCCGGTCATGCCTGACTCCTCCGTTCGCTCGGATTACGCGCGATCGCCTCGTAGGCCGCCACCAGGGCATCGGCGAAAGCGGGATCGTTGATGTGATGGGGTAGCCGTTCAAGCGTTCTGGCCGGTCCGGTCTGGAACGTCTCCTCGAGCCCGGCAAAGAGCGCAGCATCAGCATCCGGGTCATGGAAAGGCTGTCCCGGTGCATCAAGCATGGACACCCCACCTTCCGGTATCAGAAAGCGCACGGGGCCAAGGGCGCGAGAGAGCTTGCGACCGATCCAGCGCCCCATCTCCCGACATTCCTCGGGGGTGGTGCGCATCAGGGTGACCTGCGGGTTATGCCGGTAGAGATTGCGCTTGGAGAAGCGCTCCGGCACGGTTTCCCAGGCCCCCCAATTCACCATGTCCAGAGCACCCAGGGAACCAACATAGGGCAACTCGCGCTCCGCCAGGACATCGAGCCGCCCTTCGCCGGCGCTCATGACGCCGCCCACGTGCAGGTCGCACACCTCGGTCAGGGAAATATCGAGTAGGCCATCCAACATTCCGGAGGCAGCAAGCTTTTCCATGGCTTGCCCGCCGGTCCCGGTAGCGTGGAACACCAGGCAATCGTGACGTCCCTCCAGGCGTTGCCTCACTGCCTGCACACAGGGCGTGGTCACGCCGAACATGGTGAGCCCCACAGCGGGCCGGTCATCGACGTCCGCCGGAACCGGCATGCTCACCATGCCCGCGAGGGCGTGGGCTGCATTCGAGAGTACCCGCCGGGAAATGCGGTTGATGCCAGCAACATCCGTAACCGAGTGCATCATGCAGAGATCAGTGGGGCCCACGTAAGGAGCAACATCACCGGAGGCGACGGTCGAGACCATGACTTTCGGAACGCCCACGGGCAAGGCCTGCATAGCAGGGGTCACGAGTGCTGTCGCCCCGGAGCCGCCGGCTCCGATCACACCACCGACATCGTTCCTGCCGAGCAGGTAGTGAACAAACGCGGTAGCCATAGCCGTGACCGCCGAACCTCGGTCGCCGGTAAATACCGCACCACGCCCATTGGGATGGCAGTCAGCCACGGTGGTCGGTCGCACATCTGCGGTGCTCGCCCCGTCGCTGGTCGACAGGTCGACAGTGCGCACGCGGACGCCGAACCGGCGCAATCGCTCTGCCAGATAATCGAGCTCGCGCCTCTTGGTATCGAAGGTTCCGACCACATAAGCCAGGCGCTGCCGCTCCCCCTGAGGCCGGGCCGGGGTAACCGACGCCGGCCGGCGCGCACCCGAACCCGGCACTCCAGGAACAGCACCAGGGGTCGGCGACGCACCACCAGCCGGGGCACCGGCCGCACGCGACCAGCGGGTGGGCGTAATCTCATGGGCGGACGGTGCAGACGCCTCCTCTCTTTCTTCGTTGCGGCCGTACGGGTTGCCATAGCCCCAGCGCGTCCAGGGCGCCGGACCTCCAGCGAAAGGCTTATCCATGGTGCTCCTCTCCATCGCTGCCGCAGACGCCGGGCCGGGCGTCGCGCCCTCCTCCCGCGTTTCGGCTGTCTGAGTGGGGGCGTCGTCGGTGTCTCGACTAACACCAAGCAGCTGCTGCTGAAGCTCTCGGTCGCGGGCAAGTGCCTCGGCCGGCGTTCGCAATGCCACGCGGCCGTTGACCAGAACGATCGCCTCGCGGGCCACGTCCAAGGCGACGCGCAGATTCTGTTCCACCAGCAGAGTGGCTATCTCACCCTCTGCCGCGAGCTCGCGCAACAGGTCGACGATCTGATCGACAATGACCGGCGCGAGACCCTCGGTGGGCTCATCCATGACCAGCAGACTCGGCTGCGCCAGGAGGGCACGCCCGATAGCCAGCATCTGCTGCTCGCCACCGGAAAGCTGGGTTCCGCTGTTATTGCGACGCTCCGCAAGCCGCGGGAAAATCTCGTAGATGCGCTCCTGCGTCCAGCGAACGTCGCCATCGCGCCTGCGTGGCGCTAGCATGCGCAGGTGCTCGTCCACTGAAAGCGACGGCCAGACGCGCCGTCCCTGAGGAACGTAGCCGACACCCCGCTGGACGATCTGCTCCGGTGGCAGCCCCGATACGTCACCCCCCAAGACGCGGACGATGCCGGCTGTGGAGCGCTTGAGCCCCATCACCGTCTGGCACAGGGTTGTCTTGCCCATGCCATTGCGGCCCACTACTGTCACCACCTCGCCCGCAGGCACCTGCAGCGAGACCTGCTGGAGCACGTATGCCTCCCCGTAGTGAACATCCAGCGCCTCGATTTCGAGCGCGGGGTAGGTGGCTCGCCGACGCGCCTCGCTATTCATCGCTTCTCCGCCCCAGGTAGATTTCCTGCACCGACTCGTCCGCCTCGATCTCCGCGGGTGTTCCCGAACGGAAGAAGGCACCCTGGTGCAGGACGGTGATTCGATCGGCAACGCTGAGCGCTACCTCGAGATCGTGTTCAATAATGACGAACGTGATAGATCGCGGCAGGCCAAACAGGATCTCACGTAGTCGACCGCGCTCTGACTGCGACAGACCGGCGGCCGGCTCATCGAAGAGCACAAGCCGCGGTTGCCCCGCCAACGCCATGCCAATTTCCAGCTGGCGCTTCTGGCCATGGGAAAGCTCGCCCGCCAGGGTGCCGATCCACGATTCCAGGCCGACGAACTCCGCGAGTTCCTGGGCGCGTTGCCGATGGGGGTTGTCAGGAGCCACCCAGAGGAAGGATTGACGACCGCCGTGGACACCCTGTTCAGCGAGAAAAAGGTTATCCAGCACACTGAGTTCCGGAAAAACCAATGATGTTTGGTAGGTGCGGCGCAGGCCGCGCCGGATACGCTGGTGCGCCGGCAATCGGGTAATGTCCTCGGAGAACATCTGAATCCGTCCGCCGCTGGGCACCAGATCGCCGGTGATGCAATTGAACGTAACCGCTCCACGAACCCCATCTGTTGAGTCGATTCCGGTTCCGGGACACTGAGCCTTCCAGATGGATGGGAGGCCTGGAGTATGTGGTTATCCCCGGTACGAGCCCGCTGGTTGGGCCATTTGTATCACGCCCACGCATTGGGTTTGTCACTGAGTGAGTATGCCCGGCGCCAGGATGTCTCGCTGGCCGAGCTGATGGACTGGGAGCGCCGGCTGCATGAGGCTGGGGTTCCGGTTCCGGAGCGTCACCGTCCCGCACGGTTCGTCGCCGTGGAGGTGGTGGCATGATCCGGCCCGGGAGCGATGTGGCGGTGTATCTGTGCCGCGAGCCCGTGGACATGCGCAAGTCCATCGACGGGCTCTCGCTGCTCGTCCAAGAAGTCATGGAGTGCGATCCGTTCACCGCGGCGGTGTTCGTGTTCTGCAACCGGGCGCAGGATAAGGTGAAGATCCTGTTCTGGGAGTGCAACGGCTTCGTGGTCTGGTACAAGCGCCTCGAGCAGGAGCGGTTCAAGTGGCCAGTGTGCGGTGAGCAGGAGCGTCTGACACTCTCCGGCCAGGAGCTCAACTGGCTGCTCGATGGCATCGACATTAGCCGCATGCGACCACACAAAGCGCTGCGTTATCAGTCGGTTGGCTGACATTTTGGTCGTCTCTCTAGTGCCTTTTTGGTACAATTACCGGCATGAAACGGGCCGATACCAACACGTTGCCATCCAGTTCCGATCTCCAGCGCGAGCTCGACGAACAGCGCGCTCTGGTCGAACGCCTCCAGGCCCAACTCGCCGAGAAGGAGGCCGCGTGGGCGGCAGAGAAGCGCTCGCTGTTCGAGCAAATCCGGCTGCTGCTGGACAACCGCTTCGGCCCCTCCACCGAGAAGTACAGCATCAAGCAGCAGGACCTGTTCTTCGACGAGGCCGAGAGCCTGGTGGAAGAGCCCGCCGAGTCAGGTGAGACTGCCGAGGCGGAAGAGGAAAACCAGCCGGCCCCCAGTGGCGGCAAGCGTCGCCGGGGTGGGCGCGCCCCACTGCCGCCGGAGCTGCCTCGCGTGGACATCGTCCACGATCTCCCCGAGGACGAACAGCAGTGCGCCTGCGGCTGCGGTGCGCTCACCCGCATCGGCGAAGAGGTCACCGAGCAGCTCGACATCATCCCGGCCCAGATCCAGGTGCTGCGCCATGTGCGCATCAAGTACGCCTGCCGGGCCTGCGAGGACGGTGTCCAGATCGCCGATCTGCCGCCGCAGCCGCTGCCGAAGAGCAACGCGAGCCCCGGACTGCTTGCCTATATCGCCACCGCCAAGTACCAGGACGCGCTGCCGCTGTACCGCCAGGAGCAGGTCTTCAAACGACTGGGCCTGGAGCTGCCACGGAACACGCTCGCCCGCTGGATGGTGGAGATGGGCACGTTGCTCGCCCCACTGGCCGAGCGCCTGCGCGCCCATCTGCAAGGCGCGGAACTCATCCACATGGACGAGACGACCGTGCAGGTGAACACCGAGCCCGGGCGTGCTGCCTCCAGCACCTCGTACATGTGGGTCCAGCGCGGCGGACCACCCGGTGCCGAGGTGGTGCTGTTCGACTACGACCCCAGCCGCTCGGGCCAGGTCCCGCGCCGCCTGCTGGATGACTACGACGGCATCCTGCTCACCGACGGTTACGAGGGCTATGCCCAGGTGGTGCGCGACAATGCGATCACTCACGCTGGCTGCTGGGCGCACGCCAGGCGGCAGTTCGTCGAGGCCCAGAAAGCCCAGCCCAAGGGCAAGACCGGGAAGGCGGACCGAGCGCTGGCGTCCATCGGCAAACTCTACCGCGTGGAACGCGAGGCGCAGGGCCTGCCCGTTGAGGAGCGTGAACGCCTGCGCGCCACGCACAGCCAGCCGCTGATCAAGGATCTGCGCCAGTGGCTTGACCAGTCACTGGAGAAGGTGCCGCCGAAGACCGCCATCGGCAAAGCCGTGCACTACCTCAACAGCCAGTGGCCCCGGCTCATCCGGTTCCTGGACGATGGGCGCATCCCGCTGGACAACAACCCCGCGGAGAACGCCATCCGGCCGTTCGTGGTGGGGCGCAAGAACTGGCTTTTTAGCCACACACAGCGGGGCGCCCACGCCAGCGCCACGATCTACAGCGTCATCGAGACGGCCAAGATCAACGGCCTGGAGCCCTACGCGTACCTGCTCGAGGTGTTAAAGAACCTGCCGGCGGCGACAACCGACGAGGCCATCACGGATCTGCTGCCGTGGAACCAGGATGAGAGCCTATACGCGCTCAAATCCGCTGAGTAGTTGGGGTTCCCGGATCGCTTACAATTGAACAGTGTCGTCTTGCCCGCGCCGTTGGCACCGAGTATGGCGTGGCGCCCCGCTTCCGGCACGGTCAACGAAATGTCTTGCAGGGCGACGAGAGACCCGAAACGCATCGAAACGCGGCGCAGACTGAGCGCGGCGGCCTCGTCACCAGCGAAGAGTGTCTCCGCCAGACTCGTGGCCCGCTCCTGCTTAGTGTCGTGGTTTCCGCGCATCGACCCTCCCGTCGCCATCGCCGTCAAGACCCTTCAGCGAATTTCCGCGCAGCGCGGGTGATCACGGCTGGGTGCTTCAAGAGCCAGGAATTCATCCCGGTCCATGCCCAGCGTCTGGTTCACACCCTCCGCGACCCCCACGTTGGCGTTGTAGAGGTTGCCGTCATCGTCGACCCGCACCTCACGGAGGAACATGTCGGCGATCGCGGCCCGGTTCTCGTCGAGGGACACGGCCCCCGTGGGCGTCTCGATTTCCAGGTTGGCGAGCACCTCACGGTACTCAGAGTGGTCACCCAGTTCGCCGCCGACATCTTCAAGGGCCGTCAGCATTGCGAGCGTATTGGTGTAGTACGCATGGGCGAAGATCGAGGGTTCGCTTAACGCATCATCACCGAACATTTCGTGATAGCGGTCAACCCAGTTCTTCCACTGCTCGTTGTCCCACTCACCGGGAACTGGTGCCCCACTTGGCGTCCCCACAATATGATCACGTTGGCCACCTTCGGCTGACAGGACCGTGCCATCGACAGTATTCGTGCCGCCGATGATGGGTTTGTCACCGCCAGCATCACGGTACTGTTGAAGGAAATCGACAGCGTCGGAGCCCGTAAGGGCCACGAAAATGGCGTCAACATCATCTGGGATCGAAAACACCACGGAGCTATAGTCGCTGGTGCCAATCGGCGTCCAAAAGCGCTCTGCCACCTCGCCGCCGGCCTGGCAGAACTCGTAGAGAAAGCCGGCTACCTGGGCGTAAGGAAACGAGTAGTCCTCGGCCACCGTCGCGACGCGTTTCCAGTCGCGCTCGTCGACGACGTAGGTGCCAAGCCCGGCCATCCACTGAGCGCCATCCGTGCTGAACCGGAAGAAGTTATCGGAGGGATCGCGGAGCGTTGTCTCCTGGGCTGCAGACGCACCATTGATGAAGGTTACTCCATCCACATCCCGTGAGTAGTCACGCACGGCAATCCCCTCGGAGCCCGACAGCGGTCCGAGAAGCAGGTCAGCGCCGTCCACGTTGACCAGTTTCTAGGCCGCATTCACAGCGCTTTCCGGGGAGGTATCCGTGGACTCCGAGATCACCTTGATCTCACGCCCGGCGATTTCGCCATCGAATTCCTCAAGCGCCATACGGAAACCGCGCATGCCATCCTCGCCAGCTGAGGCAAAAGCACCCTCAAGCGTGGCCATAGTCCCGATCACAATAGGATCCTCATCGGCCTGAGCCATTGGTACCAAGCCCAGCGTAGCCACTGTGTAAAACGCAGCCATTCGAAGCGCATTATGTGACATGGTTCTCTCCTCCTACTTTCTCTAGTTTTAAGGCATCTCAATGAATGCCTTGCCGAGGACGCGAAAAACTCACGCACCCGGCTCTCGGGTCCGCATGGAGCGGATATACGATTTCCAGATACCAACGACTCCGTCGCGGGAAAACGCTACGATAAGCAGAAAAATCACTCCTACAAGAAGATTGAAACGCTCCCGTGCTCCAGGAATTAGGTCAGCAGCGAATATATCCAAAAGCACGAATATCAATGCCTCGATAAACGCACCGATCGGGTGCCCAAGACCACCAATAATGGCGATGATGAGAATGTTTATCACTGGCATAACGGAGACCGTAGACGGGTCAATACGGGTATTAAACCAGACCATAAGAATCCCGCCCGCTCCCGCGAGGAGGCCTGCCAAGGCATAGGCAAGTATGCGGTGAGCATGAACGTTGTAGCCAAGTGCGGCCATTCGACGGGCTCCATCACGGATTCCCTGCAGGGAGAGCCCAAAAGGCGTGCGGCGCAAATGGCGGATTGTCCAGTAGCCAGCGACAGTTACTATCAGGCAGAGAAAATAGAAGGGCAAAGGTAACCGCAATGGCACTCCCGCGAACGCGGGCGCAGCCACTCCTGTAAATCCAGTGAAGCCACCCATCACCACATAATTTTGACGGGCAAAAATAGAAAACGTTACGGCAATGGCTAGCGTGATCATGATCGTGTAAATGCCGGTGGTTCGCACTGCCAACCAACCAACAAAGCTTGCCACCGCAACGGCGAGCGAAAGGGCGAGAATAACTGTGATTTCTGGAGGCAGAGTCGCCTGCAAACCAGGATCCGTTGTGCTGAAAATAGCCACCGTGTAAGCGGCGACTCCTGCGATGGTCATCTGCGCGAGAGAGACGATACCCGCAAAACCAGCGAGAAAGGCTAGGCCAAGAGCAATTAGGCCTAGAATCATCGCGCGAGCGAACACCTGAACCAACCAGAAATCACTGGCCACTGCAGGAACAATAAATACCAGAATTCCCAGCAGAGCCCACTCCCCGGGGGTGGGTCGTCTCAGCCATCGCATCACCATCGCACCCAAGGCCTACACCTCCTTCCCGAAGAGCCCCTGAGGGCGAACCGCCAGAACGACGATGAGAATGATAAAGGTGTAAAGCGCGCCATAGGTGGGCGTGTACGCAAGGCCATACTGCTCTGCTAACCCAATCACCACCGCACCCACCGCGCTGCCGACCACCGACCCCATCCCACCGACAATCACCACCACCAGACTGGCAAGCAAAATACGGATATCTTCGCCTGGCGAAATGGACTGCACCGTGCCCCCAAGCACACCAGCAATGCCGGCAAGACCGGCACCCACCGCAAAGGTTACGGCAAATACCAGGTGCACGTTTACGCCGGAGGCCTGAAGCATGCCACGATCATCAACCCCAGCACGGATCATCATCCCGATTCGGGTTCGCGTCAGGAAAAGCCATAGGCCGATACCGATACCTAGGGCGATCACGACGTTGATCAGTCGCATCGCCGGATAAGCAGGCAGAATATCGAGACCGGTGCGGAAGGGGCCCTGGAACATTTCGGGGGCAGAAATCTGGTAGGTCTGCCCCCCCCAATACCAGAGCATCAGGTCGGCGAAGATGATCGACAGCGCCAGCGTGATGAGTGTCTGGCGCAGCTCCTGGCCGTCGAGATGACGAAACACCAGGAGCTGCAGCAGCGCGCCGAGGAGCGCAATGGTAATGAACGCTGCCGCCACGGCAAAAAACCAGTTGTCAAAAACTTTCAACGCCTCGAAGCCGACGTAACCGCCGAGCAGGTACAGCGACCCATGGGCCAGATTGATGTTACGCATGAGGCCGAACACAAGCGTGAAACCGCTGGCGACGATGAAGTACAAGGCCGCAAGCGTGAGCCCGTTCAACGTTACTGCCAGAAATTGCGTCATCGCCTTAAGCCCGTGCATGACCCGAACGTCGAACGAGTATAGGCAGCAAGTAAAAATGGGAACAACACAGGGGATACTCAATGGCGTGTAAATCTGGGTAATATATGCGCCATGAAACCGAACGAACCGCAATGGGAACTTCTGCCCATCGAAGATGCCGTCCGGGGAAACTCTGCGGCACCCATGCTGGTGACGCTGGCCTGGCCAGTCGCAATGGCCAGTGACCCGTGGCTTGGCTTGCTATTGCCCACCCGCGACTACAACCGCGAGTTACTTGGCGCCCTGCGTCGGTATTCCTTGCCGAATCAAGCCTACGTCGGGGTATTCCTTTCTCATCCATACCTCAATCTGGGCAGCGTCCTTGCCGCTGTGGACGCCGCTGGAGCGAGGGGCATTGCCGCGTTTCCGGGCATCAGTCATCTCACCTCGAGCTTCGCCGAGACAGCGGAGCAGAGTGGACTCGCCCTGGCTACTGAGAGCCAGCGATTGATGCAGGCAGCCGATCACGGCTTCTCGACTCTGGCGACCATCGGTGCGCCCGGTGTCGGCAAGCCGCTATCCGGCCTGAAACCGGACTGGGTGCTCACGGTGCCGCCAGTGGTGGGTAGTGAATTACCGGCAGGCTGTAAAGGCGTGCTCGAGTATCGGCCCGGTGCTGGGAGCGAGCGCAGGCTGCCGCTCCCGATGCGGCGCACCCCCGACTGACGAAAGGGCTACCATTGCTCAAACGCGGCAATCGCGACCGCAGGCCTCATATGACAGCGCTTTCACCGAGCCCTGATTAGCACATGATGGCTCAGAGGCCGAGTCGGCGCATACGGTTGTAGAGAGTCTTACGGCTAATCCCCAGAGCACGCGCGGTCGCGGTCCGATTGAACGCGTGCCTGCGAAGGGCGGCAAGCAACCACTCGGACTCCTCTCTTGCGAGTTGCTTACGGCGGCCGAACCCGACATCAGGGGTTGCGTCATTCAGCAATGGCTCTACCATCCGAGCGCTAACCTCACCGCTAAACCCTGTCGCTCTCAGCCGATCAACAAAAGCGCCCAACTCAGGCAGGTTGCCAGGCCAATTATGCTGCTGCAGAAGACCGATTGCGGACTCGGAAAAACGCAGGTTGAACCCACGTGCAGCACAGTATCCCTGCAGTATTTCACCTAAAGATTCAATACGTTCCTCAAGTGATGGCATCCTAACCTCTCGCATGCGCAGGAGTTGGTACAGTTCGTCGATCAGATGGCCGCTAGCGGCAAGGTCTGCAAGGCGATACTCCGTGAGCAGTAACAACCAAGGACGGGTGCCAACGGCCCGATGACCTCGAAAAGGGGTGACCATGCCATTGAGAATCAGCCGTCCGAGCTTTCGCTGCCAGCGCCGCGACAATCCCTCCAGTGGCTCAATCAGCAGTGGCTGGCCATCACACTCCAACAGCAAGCCCTCTCGCCCGTCGCCGTGACCGAACAACCGCATACCAAGCTGGGGCTCAACGTAGTCTGCCGTGAGCAAGGTCGCGGGATCAGGTTGATGGCCGGCTTCAGCGCAAATGAAGCGCACTGCCGCGTGGCGCTGGGTCCCAGTTTCCCCTGAGATCACCACTGGGCCCAACCCATCTGCCAGTGCTTTCAGATGCCACAGAGAATCTGTCAGGGCACGGGACCCGCCATGCAGACCCGCCGCCGCCGCCCGCTGCAGCAGCCCGGCACGCTCGCTGCTCTCGCGTTGACGGCGCAGCCCGGCGGACTTGAACGCCAGTGTGGCATCGACCGCGGCGTTCTCCAGCGGCAGACGGTCTATCGTGGAGCCGCCGATATAGCCCCGCATGCCTGACTCCACGCAGATCTCGGCAACCTGGCTCGGGTTTACAACAGGCCCGCCCTCGATGAGGCAGATGGTCTTCGGCGAGCGCAAACGGGTGACCTTGGCAATGTCGCGCGCGCGAAGAATCGCCTCATCGATGGACACCTCCGGCTGCAATTCGGTGAGGCGTCCGCCTGCGTTCCAGCCGAAGTTCACGCAGAGGAAATCGGGCTTTATCTCCGCGGCCATCTCTGCCTGATCTCTGGTTTTGACGTATACAAGGACACGCAACCCAAGCGCGCGTGCGTGCGCCAGGAGTTCGAGTTCTGCGGCGAACCCAAGCCCGTGCGCGTCAAGTGTGCGTGCAGCAGACTCTGGATAGTGGACTGTAGTCGGGAAGTTCACCACGCCCGCAAGACCGAGAGAGGCGATGGCTCGGAGGCGAGAATCTAACTGATCAGACGATTCCCAAACGCACAGACCTGCGAAAACCGGCAGGCGGGTCGGGTGGGTAAGTTCATTCGAGACGAAGTCCACTACGACTTCGTTGGCCGCCGCAAACGGAAGCATCGAGCTGATTGATGGCAGACCCATCGAGCGCAAGCGTCCAACGTTCAGGGCCAGAAGAAAGTCGGCCTGACCCCGCTCGGCGGCCTGAGCCATCAGCCCTGTACCGATCGCAGCTCCCACGAAAAAACGGTCTTCTTTCCCTGCCAAGAGTTTGTCAACACCTTGCACCGTTCTCGCGCCTCCGGAGTCGGTCACTGTGTGCCGCATCTCTCAACCGCATCGCGCCTAATGTGGTCCGCTTACGTTTCACCCTGCCTGGATTACGCACAGGTGGAGCAAGGCCATGGCGCCCAAGACGCAAGGACACCTGTGACGAGAGCCATGATGCGACGTTAAAGACTCCGGAAGATAGCCCTCGGCGAAAGGCCCCCGAGGGGGCTCGATGGTTGACCACGCATCAGCGCATCAGGGAAGGCAGATCCCCGCGTCGCCCCACCGCGTGATCCACGAACAGCGTCTTGGCAGGCACGAGCCGGTCGGTGAGCCCGAGCCCGAGGTTGCGCACGATCGCACGGACGGGATCGTTGTTGCTGAACAGCCAGTGGAAACCGTCCATGGCCGTCTGCATCAGCGCATTGTCGGCCCGCCGCCAGCGCGCGTAGCGGCGTAGCGCCCCGTAAGCGCCGGCGTCGCCGTGACGCTGGCGCCCCTCGGCGAGCACATCCACCAGGGCTGCGGCATCCAGGAAGCCCAGGTTCACGCCCTGGCCGGCCAGCGGGTGAATCACATGGGCGGCATCCCCCACCAGCGCGACCCGCGGGGCCACGTACTCGTTGGCGTGCAGACGCCGCAGCGGGAACGCCGCCCGATCCTCGGCGGCAATCACCACTCCCAGCACACCCTCGGTGGCATCGGTCAGGGCATTACTGAAGGCAAGTTCGTCCAGCGCCTCAAGCTCATCCGCCCGTTCCTCGGTGGCGGACCACACCAGGGAGCAACGGCCGTCGGCCAGCGGCAGCAACGCCACCGGCCCCGTGGGCAGGAACCGCTGCCGGGCAACGGCGCCGTGGTGGATTTCGGTGGTCACGGTGGCGACAATGCCGCGCTGGTGATAGTCGCGGGTATCGGCGCCGATACCCGCCGCCTCGCGGACCATGGAGCGGGCGCCGTCGGCGCCCACCAGGAGGTCGGCACGCAAACGACGCCCATCCCCCAGGCGCATCCCCACCCGGTCCGGCTCGATGGCGAGGTCATCCACGGTCACCGGACAGTACAGGCTGACATTGCTGCGCCGCCCTACCGCGGCACGCAGGGCGTCCTGGACCAGGGTGTTCTCGACGATATGGCCCAGGCAGGCCTCGCCACGATCGGCGGCGTCGAAGGTCACGCCGGGATGGCCAGCCGCGTCCCAGGCATGAATGGCCTCGAAGGGGCTCACCCGGGCGGCGGCTATGGCCTCCCAGGCACCCAGACGCTCCAGCAGGCGCCGCGAGGCGTGAGTAATGGCGGACACCCGGTTGCTGGTGTGCTCCCGCCGCCAGGCCGGTGCCTGCCGCGCCTCCACCACCGCCACGGTGTAGCCGGTGTCGGCGAGCCCGGCGGCCAGGGCCAGGCCAACCATGCCACCGCCAACAATGATCACGTCCGCCCGGTGCTCAGCCATGGGTACTCTCCAGCGGCAGACCGCGCGCCAGGCGAGGCAGGCGACCACTGCGCCCCATGGCCTGACGCATGAGTGCATCCCGTGGCCCCGGCAGCAGTTCCATGCCCATGAGGCCGGCGTTGCGCGCCAGGCGCAGGCCCGGGACGCGATTGGAAAACAGACGCACCAGGGCGTCGGTGAACGCCGTGACCCGGCGATGGTCGGGCTGCCGGGCCACCGCATAGGCTGCCAGGAGCTGCCCACCCCCCGGATCCCCTCCAGCCCGTGCGGCCCCGTGCACCCGTTCCGCCAGCTCAGCGACATCCCGCAGGGCCAGGTTGAACCCCTGCCCGGCCACCGGGTGCAGGGTTCGCGCGGCGTTGCCGATGACAACACCGCGCTCGGTGACGCGGCGGTCGCTGCGACTCAGGCGCAGCGGGTAACTCACACGATGACCCACCCGCAGGAACCTGCCCAGGCGATACCCGAAGGCATCCTGCAGGGCCGCCAGGAACGCGGCCTCGCCCATGGCAGTCAACGCCTCCGCATGGTCCGGCGCGACGGTCCAGACCAGGGAGCAGTGCCCCCCGGGCAACGGCAGCAGCGCCAGCGGCCCCTCCGGCGTGAACCGCTCGAACGCCTCGCCGGCAGGCTCCCTGGCCGGGGTCACGTTGGCGACCACGCCGTGCTGGCCATAGTCCGTTTCCCGTACCTGCAGACCCAGGTGCTCGCGCAGGGCCGAGTGGGTGCCGTCGGCGGCGACCAGCAACCGGGCAGACAGCGACGCACCACTGCCGAGTTCCACCCGGGCGGTGTCTTCATCGGTGTGCACGGTGGCGACACTGTCCGTGACCGTCTGCACCGTGCCGGGCAGGCGCTCCAGCGCGCCCCGCAGCGCCCGACCAAGCACACGATTCGGCGCCACGTAGCCCAGGGCGTCCAGCCCCTCGCGGGCGGCGTCCATGCGGGTCATCCCGAAGCCACCCTGATCGGAGACATGGATGCGGCGGATGGGTCCGATCTCCGGTGCGATTGCGGACCAGAGCCCCAGGGCCTCGAGGATGCGACGGCTGGTGGGCGCCAGGGCAGTGCTGCGATCGTCGTAGCTGGGCTGCGCCGGCGCTTCGGCAGTCACCGGATCAACCACGTGCACGCTCAGCCCGCTACGGGCCAGTGCAATGGCCAGACTGGCACCCACCAGGCCACCGCCGGCAATGACCACATCCACCGACGCCGCGGATGTCACGTTCAATCCCCCACCATGGCCGCCTCGATGTCGGCCACCGTCTTCGGCACACCGGCACTGAGGATATCGTGGCCTTCGGCGGTCACAGCCACATCGTCCTCGATGCGCACGCCGATGTTGCGCCAGCGGGAATCCACCTCGGGGATGCTGTCGGCAATGTAGAGCCCGGGCTCGATGGTCAGCACCATGCCCGGCTCCAGCAGCCGCCATTCACCGTCGATGCGGTAGTCGCCCACATCGTGGACGTCCATGCCCAGCCAGTGACCGGTGCGGTGCATGAAGAAGGGGCGATAGGCCTCGTCCTCGATAAGTGCGTCCACCTCGCCCTGCAGCAGACCCAGGTCCACCAGCCCCTGCACCAGAATCTGCAGCGCCGCCTCGTGGGGCATGTTCCAGTGATTCCCGGGCCGCACCGCGGCGATGGCGGCCTCCTGAGCAGCGAGCACGATCTCGTAGACGGCGCGCTGCTCGGCACTGAAGCGGCCGTTGACCGGGAAGGTGCGGGTGATGTCGGAGGCGTAACAGTCGATCTCCACGCCGGCATCAATGAGCACCAGATCGCCGTCACGGAGCGTGGCAGCGTTGTTGATGTAGTGGAGGATGCAGCCGTTGCGCCCGCCGCCGACAATGGGCGGATAGGCCTGCCAGCCGTTGTTGCGACGGAACACATACTGGAACTCGGCTTCCAGGGCGTATTCCGGCATGCCAGGGTGGCAGGCCGCCATCGCCCGCCGGTGCGCCTCGGCGGATACCTGGGCCGCAGCGCGCATCTGCTCCAGCTCCGCCGGGCTCTTGATCAGGCGCATCTCGTGCAGCGGATGCTCCAGGGCGACGAATTCGCCCGGAGCCCGGGCACCGGCCCGGGCGCGGGTGCGCACCTGGTTCACCCAGCCAAGGATGGCCTGGTCGAAATCCGGGTTGAGCCCCATGGTGCAATAGAGCCGGTCCTTGCCTTCCAGCATGCCCGGCAGGATGTCGTCGATATCGTCCACGGGGAACGCGTCGTCGGCGCCGTAATGCGCGCAGGCGCCGTCCTGCCCCGCCCGGGGGCCGTCCCAGACTTCCTTGTCGGGATCGCGCTCGCGGCAGAACAGGATGGTCTCACCCTGTTCGCGCCCCGGGATCAACACCAGGACTGCCTCCGGCTCCGGAAACCCGGTGAGGTAGTGAAAGTCGCTGTCCTGCCGGTAGGGGTGCTGGACGTCGCGATTGCGCGGGCGCTCGGGGGCGGCGGCGACGACGGCCACCGCGTTCTCGCCCATCAGGTTCATGAGTTCCCGGCGTCGGCGGGCATATTCCTTCTGGTCCATAGCAATGGTAATCCCGGAGGTTGTCATTCAGTGGGTACGCTGACTGCCCTGCTGGCCGTCGGGCACCGGCACGGGGCGATCGCGTCGCCGCGGCTGCAGGTGTTCACGCACCAGCAACGCACCGGTGCGCACGAACTCCAGCAATTCCGCGTAGGCGGCCTCGTCGTCGTCGCCGCTGTCATCGCTTCCGGCGTGGCTCACCTCGCCCAGATGGCCGATGATCTCGCTGACCTCCTTGGGCAGCTGGCTCTCGTCGGCGATACCGGCCACGCCCAGCCCGTATATGAAGCCGTGGGCCCAGGCACCCAAGGCCTCGGCGCGCCGGCCGACGGGCTCGCCGTCATCGGGCACCAGTAACGGGAACTCCAGGTTGCTGTCATCCATGCCCTTGTGGGTCGCCTCGTACACCGCGGCCAGCGCTTCCAGGCAACGCCGGGCGGCGTCCCCTTTCGGCTCAGTTCCCGCAAGCACCTGGGCGATCCAGCGGGCGGCTTCCACTTCGCCTGCCGCACTGAGCATGCCGGCCAGCAGACCCTGCGCTTCGGCGGCGCCGATCTCGGCGTCCACCTCGGCCAGGGCGGTTTCCAGAGTGTCGTGATCGGGCAGTGACTGGGTCATTGGGCTCCGCCGTGTTCAATCCGGGGCAAAATCGCTATCCTATCATGCAGATCCGCGGGACCGCGTCGACACCGGGAAGGATGCAGGCATGAGCGAAATGTCGCCCAAGGCATTACGCAGGGAGCTGGACCGCCTTGACCGGCAGGTGGAGGCACTGGTGCGCTACTGTGCCCGGCTGGAGGAGGAGAACCGCGTGCTGCGCCAGTCCCAGGACTCCCTTAATGCCGAGCGCGCCAGTCTGCTGGAGAAGAACGAGATGGCGCGCTCCAAGATCGAGTCGATGATCAGCCGCCTCAAGGCCATGGAGCACCACTGACATGCGTGATGGCATGGAACCGGTCCGGGTCATGATCCTGGACAAGGAATACATGGTGGCCTGCCCGCCGGACGAGAAAGACGGCCTGCTGAACTCCGCCCATCTGCTGGACAAGCGCATGCGCGAAGTCCGTGACAGCGGCAAGGTGCATGGCCCCGACCGGGTGGCAGTGATGGCGGCACTGAACCTCACCCACGAACTGCTGCAGGCACGGGACGATCAGAAGGAAACCGCGAAGCTGGTGGAAGACCGCGTGCGCGCCATGGAGGAACGCATCGGCCAGATCCTCCCGGATTCCTGAACCGGTTGCTCCGCGCGACGCGCAGCCCATCCCTCCCTTGCAGTCGGGCGGCGATGCCCCCACTATGGTGGCGGGCATCCCCTGCGGCGTTCGATAGCGGTCACAGCTATTCCTTGACCCTCAATTGAATCGCCAGGGGAACTGACGTGGCGATGATCCGGTGCGCATGTCCGCCTGCGTGCGGAAAGCCTATGGCATCGCTCGTCCTCCCCACCTGAACCTCAGGGTTCAAGGGGCGACACCGCGCGGCGCACGCGGGGGGTGTCCTCTCCTTATGCTGGTTTTCCGGAATGCAGCGCGGCCGGCTCCGGCGATGCACCGGGAGACTTTTTTGCTTGAACGTGATGCCCCGGAGCTGAGTACATGCAGTACTGGCTGATGAAATCCGAGCCGGACGTGTTCGGAATCGACGATCTCGCCGCCGCGCCAGATCAGACGGACCACTGGGACGGTGTACGCAACTATCAGGCGCGCAACATGATGCGTGACCAGATGCGCCAGGGCGACCAGGTGTTCTTCTACCACTCCAACACCAAAACCCCGGGTATCGTGGGCATCGCGGAGGTGGCCCGGGAGGGCTATCCAGATCACACGGCGTTCGACCCCGAAGACCCTCACTACGACCCCAAGAGCGACCCGGACAAGCCGCGCTGGTACATGGTGGATCTTCGCTTCGTGCGCAAACTCCAGCGCACCATCAGCCTGACGGAACTCAAGGAGCGCCCGGAGATCGCCGACATGCCGCTGGTACGCAAGGGCAATCGGTTGTCGGTCATGCCGGTGACCGCGGAGCAGTGGCAGTTCATCCTCTCCCTCGAGTAACCCGCGCGTCGGCTGTTCCGTGACGGAGATCCCGGACCGGGCAGGTCTGACCGTGGGAGAGTAATGAGGTCAGGTGACGCCCGGATTGGACGCTGACGGCAGCGACAGGCATGATTCCGGGGCGTGCGCGGTACCAGTGGTCATGCGCGGATGACCGGACAGGTCACCGCCGCCGGCCCGACGAATGTCTCCAAAAGCCAACAATAAGAGTCATTTGCGCAATATTCTTTTTGAGTTTCTGAAAGAGCTGTTATACGGTAACGGCGAAACTCCGGTTGCGCGTGGGTGCGCGCGCCATTTCGCACACGAGGGGGTTACGTTGGGGCACGGACTCGAACAACATGACTGGCATGGTGCGCGTCCGTCACCACCCCGCGGCCTGCGATGGTGGCTCCGGCCCGTCCCCGTTCTGGTTTGCGGCCTGGGCCTGAGCCTCATCGGCGTTGGCCTGCTGGGCGCCGGCGGCACGGATCAGTCCAGCACGGATCAACAGGAGATGACCTCCGCAGAATTGCAATTGCCCGGCGCACGGGTCGGTGACATGGTCGCCCGACGTGCGACGAGCAATGGTGCCGGAAGAGGGATGGACGGCATCCAGCCTGTCGGCCAGCAGAGCACGCCGGCCGACGACGGCACACCTCCCGTGACCAGCGCTACGGCGATGCCGGACGACTTGCCGGGCACCAACGGCCTGGAACAGCTCATGGAGTCGGCGGACGCTGCCGCTGATGCTGACACGGCACCGGCAGCCCCCCACGAAGGCCCTGAATGGGAGACCATTGAAGTCCGCTCCGGCGATTCCCTGGCGGCGATCTTCAACCGCGCCGGGCTCAGCGCGGGTGATCTTCACCGGCTGGTCAACACGGACGACCGCACCTCCCGGCTGCAGCGCATCTACCCCGGCGACAAAATTCACTTCCACGTGGAAGACGACTCGCTCCGGGGGCTTCGGTATGACCTGGACGATTCGGACACACTGGTGGTCAGCCGCGACGATGATGACGACTTTGCGGTGAACATCGAATCCCGCGCCATCGAGACACGGGTCAAACACGCCTCCGGGGCAGTGAACAGTTCCCTGTTCGTCGCCGGACTGGACGCCGGACTCAGCCATGGTCAGATCATGCGCCTGATGCACATTTTCGAATGGCAGGTGGATTTCGACCGTGACGTGCGCTCCGGCGACGTCTTCTCGGTGGCGTACGAGAGCTACTACATCGACGACGAACATGTGCGGGATGGCCCGATTCTGGCGGCGCGTTACGTCAACCGCGGACGGCAGATGGACGCGGTACGCTATACGGACCCGGACGGCACCACGGGCTATTACAGTCCGGAGGGCGAGAACCTGCGCAAGGCATTCATCCGTCGCCCGGTGGAAGGGGCCCGGATCAGCTCCCACTTCAACCCCAACCGCAAGCATCCGGTGCTCGGCGTGCGCCGCCCCCATCTGGGAACGGATTTCGCGGCCTCGTCGGGCACGCCCATCATGGCATCCGGAAACGGTCGCGTGGTCCACCGTGGCCGCAAGGGCGGGTACGGGCGAACCATCATCATCGAGCACGCCAACCGTTACCGCACCCTGTACGCGCACATGTCCCGCTACGCCAGCGATATCAGCGTGGGCTCACGGGTGGAGCAGGGTCAGACCATCGGCTATGTGGGTGCCTCCGGCCTGGTTACCGGCGCCCACCTGCACTACGAGTTCATCAAGGACGGTTCCCACCGCAACCCCATGCGGGTGGAACTGCCCAGCGGTGACCCGGTGGCCGAAGAGCACATGACCGACTTCATGGCCCGCGCCGCCCCTCTGGTGGCTCAGGTCGAGGACATGAGCGAGGAACAGCTCGCTCTTCTCGACGAGGATTGATCCCAAACCCCGCCGTCCATGAACCGCTCGTGACGACGCTGAATCACCGGCTCGCTACCACGCCGAGTGTGGTGACTTGACGACATATGATTCAGTTGTCATAACGGTTCCCTGTTCCGCAGAAAATCACAACAAGACGACGAGGGGGCTCCCATGACGGCAAAAGGCATCTGCACTCGATCAGCCATCAAGACCCTGCTGGGCGCAGTGGGCATCGCCATGGCCACAACAACGGCCTCCGGGGAAATGCGCGGAGACACCATCCGCATCGGCGTTCTCACCGACGTCACCGGGGCTTACAGCGAATCCGCGGGCCAGGGCTCACAGATCGCGGCGGAGCTTGCCGTCGCGGACATGGGCGGCTCCATCGGTGGCACCCCCGTGGAAGTGGTCATCGGTGACACCCGCAACGACCCGGACACGGCCGTGGAACAGGCCCGGGCCTGGCACGACGAAGGCATCGACCTGATCACCGGCATGCCGGGCTCGGCCGTGGCGCTTGCGGTGCAGGCGTTCACCCGCGAACAGGACATTGCCACCATCCACATCGGTGCGGGCTCGGAGCAGCTCACCGGTGAACAGTGCAGCCCGGTCGCCATCGACTGGCAATACAACGTTCGCGGGTTCACCACCGGCCTGGCACGGGCCCTGGCCGAGGAGAATCCCGGAGGTGACTGGTACCTGATCACCCTGGATCACCCCTTCGGCCACGACATCCGGGACAGGCTGGAGGAAGTGCTCGAGGACTACGACGGGGAACTGCTGCATACGCAGCTGCACCCATTCGACCAGACCGATTTCATGGCGACCATGGCGGACGCACTGGCAAGCGGCGCGGACATCATCGCCGTGGGCAATGCGGGCACCGGCCTGGTGCAGAGCATCCGCCACGCTCACGAACTCGGCGTTCACGCGGACGCGGATCTGGCCAGCGTCATGACTCTGCTGCAGGACATCCGTCAGGTCGGTCTTTACGCCGCTGCGGACATGCGCTTCATCATCCCCTATTACTGGAACACGGACGAGGCGACCCGCGCGTTCGCCGAACGCTTCCAGCGCCGCAGTGGCAGCCGCCCGTCGTCGGTCCAGATCGCCGTCTATGTCAGCACCCTGCACTACCTGAAAGCGGTGGAGGCATCCGGCCACAGCACGGGTCCGGAGTTGGTCGCTGCCATGCGCGAAATGGAGGTGGACGACGGTATCACCCGCAACGGCTTCATCCGCGAGGACGGCCGCCTGGTCCACGATATGCCGTTTGTGCGTGTGCGCCAGGCCAGCGAGATGGAGCGCGCCGGGGACTACTTCGAGATCCTGGACACCATGCCGGGGGCAGCCCTCTACGGGGAAGACCCGGACCCGGCCTGCCCGTTCCTGTAATAGCGAGGTGTGTTAGCCTGCTTCGCGCCCGCAGACGCCCGGAGCAACGCACACATGCCTGCCAGCCCCTCGTTGTCGCCCGTGGCAGCACTGACCCTGCTTGGCCTGGTCATCGTGCTCTGGGGCGCCAACTGGCCGGTGATGAAGGTCGGCCTGGAGTACATCTCGCCGCTGCTGTTCGCGGCCACGCGCATGCTGATGGGCTGCCTGTGCATGGCCCTGGTGGCGGGCATGGCAGGGCAGTTACGGCGCCCCTACAGGGATGAGTGGGTGCTTGTCCTCGGTGTGGGCCTGCTGCAGATGGCCGCCTTCCTCGGACTGGTAACCATCGCCCTGCAGTACGTACCCGCGGGTCGCTCCGCCATACTCGCCTACACCACTTCATTGTGGGTGCTGCCCATCGCCGCCCTGGCACTGGGTGAGTACATGACCCGGCAACGGCTGCTGGGCTTTGCCCTGGGCATCGGCGGCGTTGCGGTCATGTTCAATCCCTTCGGGTTCGACTGGAGCGACCCGGCCGTGGTGATCGGCAACGGCCTGCTGCTCCTTGCCGCCCTGTGCTGGGCACTACTGATCGTCTACGTGCGCGCCCACCGGCACCAGGGTCCGCCGCTGACCCTGGCGCCCTGGCAGTTCGGCGTCGCGGCGCTGGCGCTCCTGCCCGTCGCCCTGGTCGTGGAGGACATCTCCTCGGTGGACTGGTCGGACCCGGTACTCCTGGGCATCCTGGTCTACAATGGCCCGCTGGCAACGGCATTCCCCTTCTGGGCGATCATCACCATTACCCGCGCGCTGCCGGCGGTGACCACCTCCATCGGCAGCCTCGGCGTGCCCGCCTTTGGACTGCTGGCGTCCGCGATCGCCCTGGGCGAGACCCTCTCGATCACCAACATCGTCGGCCTGATCCTGATCGGCGCCGGCGTGGCCACGGTCACCCTCGCCGACCGCCGCAAGGCGGGCTGAACAAGTCGGACCGAAAAAGGTCTGATCGTGAGAAATTCTGGATTCGCGAGGCGCTGTCATGGGCAAGGGATCGTCGGTATTCGTTCTGGCGGCAGTGGCCGTCCTGGTCGGCTGCGCCGGAACACCAGACAGCATCCGCGATCCGGGTCGCGACAGCGCACAACTCTCCGAGGTCCGCCAGGATCCGGAGCGGTTCGATGGCGAGAGGGTCCGCTGGGGTGGCACCATCACTGAGGTGGAAAACCGCAGTGACACGACCCTGGTGGAGATCGTCGCGCGGGAACTTGACCGCGGCGGGCGCCCCAAGGACATCGACGGCAGCCCCGGGCGCTTCCTCGCGGTCATCGACGGCTTTCTGGATCCGGCCATTCACGAGCCGGGGCGCAGCATGACCGTGACCGGTACCGTCGACGGCACCACCACACGGCCGGTGGGCGATTACGACTACGACTACGTCAGGGTTCGCGCCAGCGGCCACCACCTGTGGCCGAAGCGCCAACCGGTTTCACATCAACCCTATCCCCGACATCCGCGCGGTCCGTTCTACGATCCCTGGTACGACCCCTGGTATGATCCCTGGTACCCGCACCGTCGCGGCTACCGCTATTACTGACTCCTGGAGCGGTTATGGGCACGCGCACCACCGGACTGCTATTCACCATTCTCACTGCCCTGGCGCTTTCCGCCTGTGCCAGCGGCCCTGGCTTTGACACCGAGGGCGTGAACCGGGATCTACAACCTCGACAGGCCGCCAGCGAACGCATCCAGGACGCCCTGGTGATCTGGGGCGGCACCATCATCAGCGTGCGCCCCCAGGAAGACTCCACGCAGCTGGAGGTCCTCGCGTACCCGCTGGACCGCAGCGAGCAACCGCGCACGGATCGTTCCTCCCAGGGACGTTTCCTGATCATGGCCGATGGCTACCTGGAACCGGCGGACTACAGCGAAGGGCGTCAGGTGACCGTGCGCGGCCGGCTGCTGGAATCCCGTACCGCCACCATTGGCGAGGCGGAGTACCGCTACGCCGTGGTCAGCGCCGACAACGTGCACCTGTGGCCACGCCAGGTCACCACCCAGCGCCAGGAGCCGCGGGTCAATTTCGGCATTGGCATCGGTATCATACGGTGACCACCTCGCCCCTGGAGGCGTCTGCTATCATCGCGGTTTTCCCGCAGCAGACATAAAACACATCCATGGCCGACACCCTCACCCGACGGATTGCCGAGGAACTCGGCGTGCGCGTCCCGCAGGTGGATGCCAGTATCCGGCTCCTGGACGACGGCGCCACGGTGCCGTTCATCGCCCGCTACCGTAAGGAGGCCACCGGCGGCCTCGATGACACCCAGCTTCGACAGCTGGAAGAACGGCTCGGCTACCTCCGGGAGCTGAACGAGCGGCGCGACACCATCATCGGCACCATCCGTGAGCAGGGCCAGCTCAGCGACAGCCTGCTGCAGGCGCTGCAGGCCGCAGACACCAAGCAGCGCCTGGAAGACCTCTACCTCCCCTACAAGAAGAAGCGCCGTACAAAGGGCCAGATCGCCCGCGAGGCGGGGCTCGAGCCGCTGGCGCGGGCGCTGATCAATGATCCCTCGCAGGATTCGCGCACCCGGGCCGCTGCGTATATCGACGCCGAGGCCGGGATTAACGACGCCGACGCCGCCCTGGAGGGCGCCCGCGCCATTCTCGCTGAGGAGGCCGCTGAAGATCCGGACCTGGTGGCCCGACTGCGCGATCACGCCTGGAACAGGGGCGTGCTGGTCTCCGAGGTCGCCCCCGGCCAGGAAGATGCCGGCGCCAAGTTCAGCGACTACTTCGACTACCGGGAACCGCTCAAGGCCGTGCCCTCCCACCGGGCGCTGGCGCTGCTGCGCGGTCGCAAGGAGCGCATCCTGCGCCTCGCCATCGAGATCGACGGCGACCAGCCCGGACCGTGCCACGACCGCGTCGCCGGCCATTTCGGTTTCCGCCACCAGGGGCGCCCCGGCGACGACTGGCTGCAGGCGCTTGTGCGCCATACCTGGCGGGTCAAGCTCTACACCCGGCTGGAGACCGACCTCATCGGCAGCCTGCGCGAGCGCGCCGAGACCGAGGCCATTCAGGTGTTCGGCCGCAACCTGCACGACCTGCTACTGGCGCCGCCGGCGGGCAGCCGCTGCGTCATGGGCATCGACCCGGGCATCCGCACCGGCTGCAAGGTGGTGGTGGTCTCGTCCACCGGCAAGCTGCTGGACACCGCCACCATCTACCCGCTGCCACCCAAGAACGCCTGGGACCAGAGTATCCACACCCTGGCCCAGCTCCTGGAGCGCCACGGGGTGGACATGGTGGCCGTGGGCAACGGCACCGGCTCCCGCGAGACCGAACGGCTAGCCAAAGAGGTGGGCAAGCGTCACACGGAATTGCGCGCCCAGGTGGTCATGGTCTCCGAGGCCGGCGCCTCGGTGTACTCCGCCTCGGAAGTGGCGGCAAAGGAGTTCCCGGAGCTGGACGTGAGCCTGCGCGGCGCCGTGTCCATCGCCCGGCGCCTGCAGGACCCGTTGGCGGAACTGGTGAAGATCGACCCGAAATCCATCGGTGTGGGCCAGTACCAGCACGACGTCAGCCAGACCCGTCTCGCCCGCACCCTGGATGCGGTGGTGGAGGACTGCGTCAACGCCGTGGGCGTGGACGTTAACACCGCCTCGGCACCGCTGCTGGCCCGCGTCTCCGGCCTCAACACCACCCTGGCCGAGAACGTGGTGGCCCACCGGGACGCCAATGGTGCCTTCCCGGACCGCAAGGCCCTGCGCAAGGTACCGCGCCTGGGTGACAAGACCTTCGAGCAGGCCGCCGGCTTTCTGCGCATCAACGGCGGCCCCCAGCCCCTGGACCGCTCCGCCGTCCACCCCGAGGCCTATCCGCTGGTGGAGCGCATCCTCAAGGCCAACGGCCGCAGCCTGGACGAAACCATCGGCGACAGCGCCTTCCTGGGCACGCTGCGCCCGGCCGACTACGCCGACGAGCAGTTCGGCGAACCCACGGTGCGGGACATCCTCGCCGAACTGGACAAACCCGGCCGCGACCCGCGTCCGGAGTTCGTCACCGCCAACCTGCGCGAGGACGTGGAGACCCTGGCCGATCTGAAACCCGGCATGCAGCTGGAAGGCACGGTTAGCAACGTCACCAACTTCGGCGCCTTCGTGGACCTGGGCGTTCACCAGGACGGCCTGGTGCACATCTCCGCCATGAGCACGCAGTTCATCCGCGATCCCAGGGAGGTGGTCAAACCAGGCGACGTAGTAAAGACCAAGGTGCTCAGCGTGGACGAGCGCCGCAAGCGCATTGCGCTCACTATGCGCATGGACGACCCGCTCCCGGGCGAGGAGCCGGCGGAGAAGCCGGCGCAGAAGAATCAGCGCGGCAAGCCGCACCGGAGCAAACCGAAACCAAAGCCACAGGAGACCAAGCCCGCCGAAGGCAGCCTCGCCGACGCCTTCCGGGCGGCGAAGAAGAAATAGCCCGTGGGTGGGCATCAAAAGGCTCGAGGTGGTGGACGTGAACGTCCACCCTACGCAGAGATGATCCCGGCAGGAGCGACGCCGGTCCCGGCAATACAATCACCGGCCGTATAGATCCGGCGTAGGGTGGACCTTCAGGTCCACCATCCCGGATCAACCCGCCTTCCTCAGCTCAGGAATAACGCATACGCCGGGTTGTCCGTCTCTTCCACGTAGCGGTAGTTGATGCTGTCCAGGAACTGGTCGAACCGGTCGCTGTGCTCCGGCGGCACCTGAATGCCCACGAACACCCGCCCGTAGGCAGCACCGTGGTTGCGGTAGTGGAACATGCTGATGTTGAACTTCCGCCCCAGCTGGTTGAGGAACTGCGTGAGCGCGCCGGGGCGCTCCGGGAACTCGAAGCGGAACACCCGCTCATGCTCCACCAGGTGACCATGCCCGCCCACCATGTGGCGCAGATGCACCTTGGCCATCTCGTTGTCGGTGAGATCGAGCACGGGATAGTCCTTGCCCTGGAGGTCCGCCACCAGCTCGTCCTTTTCGTGAACCCCGTCGTTCAGCGCCAGCCCCACGAACACGTGGGCCTGTCGGGGGTCGGAGAAGCGGTAGTTGAACTCGGTGACCGAACGCTTGCCGATGGCCTGGCAGAACTGGCGGAAGCTCCCCGGGCGCTCGGGGATGGTCACCGCCAGCACCGCTTCGCGGTGCTCGCCCACTTCGGCCCGTTCCGCCACGTGGCCCAGACGGCTGAAGTTCATGTTGGCACCACTGTTGATGGCCACCAGGTTCTCGCCCTCGATGCCGTGCTCTTCCACGTACTTCTTCAGCCCCGCTACCGCCAGTGCCCCGGCCGGTTCGTTGATGGAGCGGGTGTCGTCGAAGATGTCGCGGATGCCGGCACAGATCTCGTCGGTGGAGACCAGCACCACCTCGTCGATGTGCTTGCGCAGGACGCGGAACGTCTCCTTGCCGATCTGGCGCACGGCCACGCCGTCGGCGAACAGCCCCACCTGCTCCAGCTGCACGCGCTTGTTGGCCTTGAGGGCGGCGTGCAGCGTCGGCGCATCCTCGGGTTCCACGCCGATGACCTTGACGTCGGGGCGCAGCTGCTTGACGTAGGTGGCCACGCCGGCCGCCAGCCCGCCGCCGCCCACGGGCACGAAGATGGCGTGGAGCTTCCGCGGGTGCTGGTGGAGAATCTCCATGCCCACGGTGCCCTGTCCGGCGATGATGTCCGGTGCGTCGTAGGGAGGAATCCAGCTCATGCCGCGCTCTTCCATGAGCTTGGTGGCGTGGGCAGCGGCCTCGTCGTAGCTGTCGCCGTGCAGGATGACCTTGCCACCAAGCCGGCGCGCCGCATCCACCTTGATGCTGGGGGTTGTACGCGGCATCACGATCACGCCCTTGATGCCCAGCTTCTTCGACGCCAGTGCCACGCCCTGGGCGTGGTTGCCGGCGGAGGCACAGATCACACCTTTGGCTTTGGCCTCGTCGGAGAGCCGGGAGATCATGTTGTAGGCGCCGCGCAGCTTGAACGAGAATACCGGCTGTAGGTCCTCGCGCTTCATCAGCACGTTGTTGTGCAGCCGCGCCGAGAGCGTCGGGGCCGGATCCAGCGGAGAGTTGATTGCCACGTCGTAGACGCAGGCGGTAAGAATGCGTTCCAGATAGGCCTGGGTCATGGATGCAACCGTTTTCCTTGTGCTTTCGCGAGTGATCGCTGCAATAGACGGCTCAGTCTAAACGCCGCGCGGTGTGCGGCAAAGGGCCGGTGCATCGACCCGCTCCGAGAGCGTATGATTCCCTGACTCGCTCGCGAACCGGAGAACCATCATGTCCGCAGACACCGGCAAGCAGGCCGCCGCAGAGGCCGCTATCAAGCAACTGGAACGCGGCAGCATTCTCGGAGTTGGCACGGGCTCGACGGTGAACGTGTTCATCGAACTCCTGGCCCGGGAACCGGGCCTGGTGAAGGCCGCGGTGTCCAGCTCCGAGGCCTCCACGCGGCTGCTGCGCGACGCCGGCATCGAGGTGATGGACCTGAACCAGGCCGGACCGCTGGATCTCTACGTGGACGGCGCCGACGAGGCCAACCGCCATCTTTCGCTGATCAAGGGGGGCGGCGGAGCACTGACACGGGAGAAGGTCGTCGCCGGGGCCAGCCGCAGCTTCATCTGCATTGCCGATGACACCAAGCTGGTGGGGCGGCTCGGTGAGTTCCCGCTACCCGTGGAAGTCATTCCCATGGCTCGCAGTTTCGTCGCCCGGGAGATCGTGCGGCGCATCGGTGGCCAGCCGACCCTGCGCGAGGGCGTGACCACCGACAACGGCAACGTGATTCTCGACGTCAGCGGCCTCGCCATCGACGAACCGGTGAAGATGGAGCGCACCCTCAACGACATCCCCGGCGTGGTCACCAACGGCCTGTTCGCCCTGCGGCCAGCGGATGTGCTGCTGCTGGGGGGAAGTGACGGGGTCCGCACCCTCAGGCGCGACGGCTGACCTGGCGCGCTACTGCGAGTCGCGCTGCTCCAGCCAGGCCATGAAACGCTCGTTGATCCGGTCGTGAACGCTGGCGTACCACGCCTCGTCCTTGCGCACCGCGCGCTCGGCATTGAACGGATGTGACGGCACATGGAGCCGCATATCAATCCCGCTGGGCTCATGGGTGGTGACCTGCTCCGCGCCGGAACGACGTGCCGGACCGTAGGGCAGGTGTCGCGCGAACGCCACCAGGCGCTCCGTGGCGGTGGCAAAGCCGATGAACTCGCGGGCCAGCCCCGGGTTTCGGGCACCGCGCGGCACCGCCCAGGTTTCGAATTCGCGGATCTGCGCGTCCCAGAGGATCTCGATGGGGGCGCCCTCGTTGGCCATCATGTCGAAGAACCGCCCGTTATAGCCGGAGGCCATGACCACCTCGCCGTCAGCCAGCAGGCGCGCCGGGGTCTCCGCCTCCTCCCACCAGCGGATGCTGTCACCGAGACTGTCCAGACGGCGTAGCGCCAGACGCAAGCCTCGCTCGGTGCTGAGAAGTCCGTAGAGCTCCTGGCGCGGGACGTTGTAGGACAGCAGCGCCCACTCCAGGTTGGCGCTGGGGCTGCGCTGCAGTGCCCGCTCGCCCGGGAAACGCTCGGTGTCGAACAGGGCATCGATGGAGGTGGGCCGTCTGCCCGGGAAGGCGGTGCGATCGTAGGCGACCACGGTGGCAAACACCGTGTGGGCGATGGCGCAGTCGCCCAGGGCACCATCGAGAAAATCCCGGCGCGGCGGTGTGCCGTCGGGAGCCGCTTCCAGGATCGCCGGACTCAACCGCTCCAGCAGACCCTGATCACACGCGGCCATGGCGTCACTCATGGTGAAGTCGATCAGGTCCCAGGGGGGCTGGCCGCGGTCGGCCACCTCACGGAGCACGTCGACGCCGCCGCTGTACTCGTCCACGCGCACCTCGACTCCGGTGGCCTCGGTGAAGGGGTCGAACCACGCCTCCCGCTGCGCCCGCTCGTAGGCGCCGCCCCAGCTGAGTACCCGCAGCACCGGCGCATCATCGGCAACCGCCATCGACGAAACGCCCACGAACACCAGCGACAGTGCCGGGGCGACCAGCCGCCACCATGGGCGGGCAATGCCCACTCCCCGACACCGCCCACGGCTATCCCGAACCATACTCTTCACGGCGCAGTTCCTCCGTCTTGTCGAGATAGGCACGCGTCAGCGCGGACTCGTAGATCACCCCGAGAAACCGCTGCGACCGGCGATCCTCAACCACGGCAATGGCCTCACCGGCGAAGTGCTGCAGCTCACCCATGGCCTCCCATACGGAAGCAGTCTGGGGCAGCACCGGCCGGCCCGGGTCAACGTAGTCCACCGCCGACTCCGCGGCAGCGCCGTCTTCCGCGGCGGCTGCCAGCCGTGCCAGGGTCACGGTGCCCCGATAGCGCTGGTGGTCATCCACCAGGTAGGCCTCGCCGTGGTCGGCGTGACTCATGGTCGTCACCGCTTCGCGCAGGGAGATCTCCGGGCGCAGCCGGACGCAGGCGCGGGAGAGGTACGGCAGCACTCGCATGCCCTCCAGCATGGCGCGGCTGCGCCCGGACGACAGATCCAGCCCGGACTGCTTCAGCTGGATGTCGAACAGCGAGCGACCGAACATCTGCGCCCCCACCGGGTTGGCCAGGGCAATGCTGGCCAGCGCGGCCATCGCGAGGACATAATTGCCGGTCAACTCGAAGACGATGAGCAGGCTGGTCAGCGGCGCCCCGATCACCGGCGCCGTAACCGCCACCATGCCGCAGACCGCGTACACCGCCAGGGTCGCACCCTGGGCATCGGTAAGCCCGCCGATCACCGTACCGCAGAGTGCACCGAACAGCGTTCCCACCACCAGGGCCGGGCTGAACACGCCACCGCTGAACCCCATCCCCAGACACAGGGCGGTAGCCATCAGCTTGAGTACCAGCACCAGCGCCAGCTCCCAGGGCCCGAAGGCACCGTCGATGGTGGCCAGGCGCAGGGTTTCCTCGCCGATGCCCAGGATGTCCGGTACCCACAGGGCCGTGAGCCCCAGCAGGGCCCCCGCTATGGCGGGCTGCAGCGGGGCGGGCACCGGCAGGCGTTCCGATATTCGTCCAACCCCGAGAATGGCGTGCATGTACGCCCCGGCGACGAGGGCCCCCAGGGCACCGATCAGGAGAAAGGCGCCGAACTCCCAGACCTGCGGCACGCCGGTCTCGGCCACGTGGAACAGGGCATCGCGATCGAACACCACGTCGGCCAGCACGTGCCCGACGATCCCGGCGGCCGCCACCGGCGCAAAGGCACGCAGGGCGTAGTGACGCAACACCACTTCGTGCGCAAAGACGATCCCGGCCAGGGGCGCATTGAAGGCCGTGGCAATCACCGCCGCCACGCCGGCAGCGATGGCAATATTGTCCGCCGAGCGCCCCGCTCTCAGCGCCCTGGCAACCAGGGAACCCAGCGTCGCGCCGATATGCACCAGTGGTCCATACTGGCCCACCGATGCACCAGAACCGAGCGAAACGAGGCTGCTGCAGGCAGTGAGCACGCCCGCCCGTGCCGGGAGACGCCCCCGGCGGGTCTGAACGGCGGCGATGACATCGGCGGGGGTGTGAGGGCGACCGCCGGGGATCCACAGGTGCAACAGCCCCACCACCAGGCCGCCGATGGCGGGCACGGCAATGGTCACGGCCGGCAGCCACTCGCCGGGCTGGAACAGCATCCGGGCGCGGGGGGAGATCGCCAGCAGGTCATTCAGCCAGCGGATCAGGCTGACGAATCCCAGGCCCAGCAAGGCCGCGATGACACCGACCGCCGCGCCGAGCAGGACCAGCAACAACAGTAACAGCACCGCTCCGGCACGCCCCTGCCCGAACGGTTGATCCGGATTCTCCATGGTCCCCCTGCACACGGCCGGCGTCCTGGCATCAGGACATATTGTCGACCCGACCGTGCCAGGCAGCAATGCAGGCTCCGTGCCGGCCTGCTCGGCGACGGGCCCGGCCGGTCCCCGACCGGGCCGCGACCGGGGCAGCCTCCGGCGTCAGGAGGAAACGGGGAGCTTCTTCGCCAGCTCCTCGGCCGGCAAGTCCCCGTAGTCCTTGGCAATGCTCGCTGCCACGCGTTCAGCGGTGGGGGCATCCAGGCTTTCGCGCAGGTACCCCAGGAAACGCGGCTCAGCGGCGAGTATGAACTGCTCCGCATCACCGCTGGTGCGCAGGGAGCGCAGGTGTCCCGCCACCTCGGCGGCGAACCGGCGGGCGTACTTCTCGGACGTGGGCGTGCGCGGATCGGTACGCCGGAGCGTGGTCTTGGTGGACTCGTGCTGGGCCCCTTCGCCCTCTTCCTCGAGCTGGCCGGGATGCATCCTGCCTTCGGGGTGCTCCAGGCTGTCCACCTCTTCCACCGGGCCGAGACCGTCGCGAAACAGGATGCGTGCCCGGCTGGCGTCGGCAACAACGATGCATTTCTTCATGGCGGCTCCTCGTCATCTTGCAACTGCCTGCCCGGGTCACCTTGCGGTGCCGCCCCATGGTTTCAACCCCGGAAGCGGCCACGGGTCACTCTGGCTTCCCGGACAACCGCACCCTACAATCCTGCCATCCCTGATCTTGCAGGAGCGACCCCATGCCGCGCACCCGACTGACCCTGCTGTTCTGCCTGCTGCTCGTGTCGGCAGCCCCGCACGCCGGGCAGCTCCCCGTCGCCGCGGCGCAGAACCAACCCCTCCAGCTCGCCTCGGTTCACGCCGCGGTGGGGCCAGTGGACAAGGACACCCAGTGGTTCGGCAAGCGCGAGGATCACACCGTACCGATCGCGTCACTGACCAAGGTGATGACCGCCCTGGTGGTGATGGATTCGGGGCTGCCGCTGGACGAGTGGCTCATCGTGGTGGAGCGCACCGAGGCCACGGAGAAGAACGCCTACTCCCGGATCCGTATCGGCTCGGAGTTGACGCGCGGGGAACTGCTGCGGCTTGCGCTGATGTCATCGGAAAACCTCGCCGCCCATGTGCTCGCCAGCCATCACCCCGGCGGGCGTGATGCGTTCATCGCCGCCATGAACGACAAGGCACAGGAACTGGGCATGCACAGCACCCACTTTGTCGACCCCAGCGGCCTGTCGCCGGAGAACCGGTCCACGGCTGCGGACATGCTCCGGATGGCCCGCGCCGCCCACGAGCACGAGGCCATCCGGCGGTATTCCACGACCCCCTACCAGAGCGCCGCGTTCCGCGCACCGCGCTACCGACTCGGCTACGGCAACACCAACCCGCTGGTCAGCAACCCGCGCTGGCCGGTGGCACTCAGCAAGACCGGCTACCTGAACGAGGCGGGACGCTGCCTGCTCATGGTCACCGAGATCGCCGGCGAGCCGGTGGCGATGGTGTTCCTCAACTCCCGGGGCACCCGCAGCCCACTGGGTGATGCCGGACGCACCCGGCGCTGGCTGACCACCGGTGACGGCGGCAGCGTGGCACCGTCTGCGCGTAGTTACGAGCAGGAGCAGGCCCGACAGCTCGAATCCCGGTGATCACGAACCGCCCCGTAGCGCTGAACAATTCCCGTGCCCTCGGGTCAATCACCGTTTCCCGGCGTGACGTGCCCGGCGAAAGATGGCATGTTGCTCGGGATAACACTGTTGGGAGGAGAAAAATCATGGGTACAACCACACGCTTTCACGCCATCATCGCTGCTCTCGCCGCCCTGGGACTGGCGCTCGGCATGGGTTCCGCCGTGGCCGGGGACCACGAGGATATCTACCAGAACGAGGTCGCCGACAGTACGGATCTGACCAGCGACGACCTGTCCGACCGTCAGCTCGAGGCGTTCCTCAATGCCGCCGGTCAGGTGCAGGACATCCGCGCGAGCTATGCGGAGATGCTGCGTGAGGCCGGGGATGCCGACGAGCGTGCGGAACTACGGCAGGGGGCAGCGGACGACATGGAAACCGCCATCCAGTTCGCCGGTATCGACATCGAGACCTACCGGGGGATCGGCTATCTCTACCGCAACGATGACGAGGTCAGGCGGCGGCTGGACCGCATGGCCAGCGGCATGTAACGCCTGCCCGGGCGACGTATTCCAGTTCGCCGGGTGAAACGAAAACGCCCGCTGCGCCGGAATCCGGCGCAGCGGGCGTTCGCTGTAATGCAGGTCAGCGGCTCAGGAGATCAACGGCCACCGCGCCCGGGGGCAGCGGACCGCTGGCCCTGGGACGGGCGACGCCCACGTCCCTGCTGGCCACCGCCGCCATTGTTGCCCTGGGGACGCCGTCCACCACCACCCTTCGGCTTCTTGAACAGCGGCTCCGGCTTTTCCCGGGGATCCGGCTCGAAGCCGGCAATGATCTGCTTGTCGATGTTGCGGTTGAGTAGCCGCTCGATCCCCTTGAGCAGGTTGAGTTCGTCCACGCACACCAGCGACACCGCCTTGCCTTCGTTACCCGCGCGACCGGTGCGGCCGATGCGGTGCACGTAGTCCTCGGCAACATTGGGCAGCTCGTAGTTCACCACATGGGGCAACTGGTCGATGTCCAGGCCGCGGGCGGCGATATCCGTCGCCACCAACACCCGCACGCGCCCCTGCTTGAACTGGCTCAGTGCCCGCGTCCGCGCTCCCTGGCTCTTGTTGCCATGAATGGCGGAGGAACTGAATCCGTCCTTCTCCAGCTGCTCGGCAAGACGATCGGCACCGTGCTTGGTGCGGGTAAACACCAGCACCTGCTTCCAGCCGCCTTCGCCGATGAGGTTGCTCAGCAGGGCGCGCTTGTTGCCGCGACTGACAGGATGCACCGTCTGCGTGACGATTTCCGCGGCACTGGCCTTGCGCTCGACTTCCACGTGTTGCGGCGAACGCAGCATGCCGCCGGCGAGCTTGCGGATCTCGTCGGAGAACGTGGCGGAGAACAGCAGTGTCTGCCGCTGCTTCGGCACCGCTGCGATGACCTTGCGGATGTCGTGGATGAAGCCCATGTCGAGCATGCGGTCGGCCTCGTCCAGTACCAGTGTCTCCACCCGGGAGAGATCCACCGTGCCCTGACGCAGGTGGTCCAGCAGCCGCCCGGGGGTCGCCACCAGGATGTCCACGCCGCGGCGCAGGGTCTGGATCTGGGGCTGCATGCCGACGCCGCCGAAGATGGTCGCCGACTTCAGCGGCAGGTGGTTGCCGTAGGTCTTCACGCTCTCCTGGACCTGCGCCGCCAGCTCACGGGTCGGAGTCAGGATGAGCGCGCGCACCGGCCGGCCCTTGCTTTCCGGGCGATGTTCCATGAGCCGGTGAAGCATGGGCAGGGTGAAACCAGCGGTCTTGCCGGTGCCGGTCTGAGCGATACCGATGAGGTCGCTCCCCTCGACGATGGCGGGAATCGCCTGGGCCTGAACGGGAGTGGGGGTCGTATACCCCTGATCGGTGACAGCACGAACCAGCGCGGCCGAAAGGCCGAGATCATTGAAGGACATTCGTTCGGATACTCCGTTTGTGCCTACCCGTGGGCCAGCGGCCACTGTAATCGGGGCCCGGTTACGGCTGAAAAGATTGCGAATTCGGGCAGGCCATTCGGGAGAGACGAACCGCGCGGCAAACCTCGTGGAGGGGCCGCGGTGCTGTAATCCCTATCAGGAAAAACCGCGAAAGCAGATGCGAACCGGAGCGCATCGTTGCGGCGCACTATAACAGAAGCGCGCAGGAACACCAGCCCATCCATGCAGGATCCGAGTGGTTACCGGTCTATTTCACGCCAGGGCCATCACCGTTGCTCTGACGCACCCGCGGTTTCTGGCGCACGTAGATGGTCTTGTGCACCCGGGCAACACAGTCGCCCTCGGCATCGGTGATGTCCAGCACGCGCTCCGGCTCGAACTTGTTACCGCCGGCAGTGCGTGTGCGGATCTCCTCCAGCTGGTCATCGCTCCACTCGAACACCGCGGTGACGGTGCCGCGACCGGGCTTGCGGTAGTCGATGCACGCGCCGCGGTCCCAGATCAGATAGTCGCGCCCCAGCAACGGCTGCAGCATGAGCGCGTAGAACGGGTCGCACATGCTGTAGAGGCTGCCGCCGAAGTGGGTACCGTAGGCGTTGCGGTTATAGAACCGTTGCTTCATGACCACTTCCACCCGCTTGAAGTCCGGAGACACGTGGCGCACGGAAATCCCCGTGCCCAGGTAAGGTGGATAAAGGCTCAGCAGTCGACGGAAGCGGCCGGCACTCTTGAACAGGTAACTCATCGCGTCTTTCACTGGTCCCTGTTGCCCATTCCCAAGCCCGTTGAGGGCTGCAGAAAGCTACCATACCCCTCCGTACGGCGCATCCTTCGCATGCAAACCCGCGTGTCTTCCGTAATACTTGATGGGTAGAATTCGAGAAAACACGAAGGAGGACACCATGGATTCAACCACGACGGCCCGGCTGGATCTGGGCGGTGAGCACCCCGTCACGGTTCACGGCGTCGGCATGGACCGCCCCTGGGTCTGGCTGCGTGCCGGCTGGCATGACATGACCCGCTGCCCCGGCCTCAGCTTGGGCTATGGCGCCTTCTGGGTGCTGGTGAGCATGGCCCTGGTCGGCGCCCTGTGGGCGGCGGGCCAGGGCTCCTGGCTGCTGCCCCTGGTCGCGGGCTTCATGCTCATGGGCCCGCTGGTCGCCGTGGGCACCTACGCCATGAGCCGCAGCCTGGAACGCGGCGAGACACCATCACTGGCGGCAACCCTGCTGGCCTGGCGTACCAACGCCACGCAGATTGCGCTGATGGGCGTGCTGCTGATGGTTTTCCTGCTGGCCTGGATCCGGTTCGCCACGCTGCTGTTCGCGCTGTTCTTCGGCACCAGCATTCCCACTGTGGAGGCCACGCTGGTCTACACGGACCTGTTGTTCTCGGAGGCCGGGGTCGCGCTGATCCTGGTGGGCACGGCCATCGGTGCGGTGCTGGCGTTCACGGCTTTCGCCCTGAGCGTGGTTTCCATCCCGCGCCTGCTGGATCAGCCGAAGACGAGCGTACTGGAAGCGGCGATCACCAGCCTCGCCGTGGTGCAGAAGAACCTGCGCCCGATGCTGCTGTGGGGTGTCATTCTCAGCGTCGTCACCTTCGCCGGCATGGCGGTGGGCCTGGTGGGCCTGGCCGTGGCCCTGCCGGTACTCGGGCATGCCAGCTGGCACGCCTACCGGGAGCTTGTCTCGGAAGGCGGCTGATCGTCGCCGTCAGAACAAGGGCGCCACGATCCAGGCGAGAAAGGACGCACCGCCCAGCATCAGGAACAGCAGCTGGGCGGCTGCGATCCGGGCAACGGTCAGGCCCGGCAGCAGTTGCTGTTGGTAGATGGACCCGGGGCTCCCCTGGCCATCCTGCACCGGCAACCGTTCCACCAGTGTAGCCAGCACGCGCAGGAGCAGGATGGAGCACAGCACGCTGGCGGCGAAGGCGGAAATCGCCAGCACCAGAAAGATCTGCGCCAGCAGGGGCACGCCCCCCTGCAGCACGAACACGCAACCGGTGGCAGAGAGAAACCCGAGGCCAATGGACCACTTGCTCCATTCCCGCAGGGAATCGACGGCCGCCGTCTGGCGCTCCACGTCCATGGCCCAACCTCCCGTCGCCATGCCCCTGTCCTGTCTGAAAGGTTAGTACTGCCGACGCCGTTTCTCTCCCTGCACACGAAGTGCATGAAGCCGCGGCGCCGGGACGGCGGCACACCAACGTATCTCCTCGCCGGGTTTTCGCTACACTGCGGTCAGGGGAAACGGGAACGGAGGTGTACACCATGCTCGTCAACAAGGCCGCCGACCGGGAGTGGCAGGCGACGGACTACCCGGGCATTCAGCGAAGCCTGTTTCGGCACAACGACAGCGGCGGACGCTCCTCGGTGGTTCGCCTGGAGGCCGGGGCACGGTTCCCGAGCCACGCGCATCATGGCACCGAAGAGGTGGTGGTGCTTGCCGGCGTGGTGCGCATCGGTGGAGTCGAGCTCGGT
This sequence comes from Aquisalimonas sp. 2447, assembly GCF_012044895.1. Classification (NCBI taxonomy): domain Bacteria; kingdom Pseudomonadati; phylum Pseudomonadota; class Gammaproteobacteria; order Chromatiales; family Ectothiorhodospiraceae; genus Aquisalimonas; species Aquisalimonas sp. 2447. The sequence goes on along the minus strand of NZ_CP050695.1, from coordinate 304,791 downwards.
GAAGGCGATTACCTGTACACCGAGCCGGGTGAAGAGCATGACGTGGCTGCGGTCACGAATGCGTGCATTTTTGTCTCGTCCCAGAAGGCGACACCGGTGCTGGAATAGCCCGGCCGCCACAGTCATGCCGGCACTCGCCGCCAGAGAATGAGGAACGGCCCCCATGCGCCTATTCGACCTGTCCGGCCGTTCGGCCATCGTCACCGGCGCCGGCCGGGGTATTGGCCGCAGCATCGCCCTGGGCCTCGCGGAAGCGGGCTGCAACCTGGCGCTGTGCAGCCGCACGCCCCGGGAGCTGGAGGAGGTGGCCGCCGCAGCGCGGGGATTCGGCGTCGATGCGCGGGCCTTCCCCTGCGATGTCACCCGCCCCGAGGAGATTCAGCAGGCAGTGGAGGCGGCGGTGGAGCACTTCACGCGCATCGACATCCTGGTGAACAACGCCGGCCTCACAGTGAAGAAGCCTGCCGAGGACTACACCACGGAGGACTGGCGTCAGATCATCGACGTGAACCTGACCGGCGTGTTTCTGATGGCCCAGGCCGTGGGGCGGCAGATGATTCACCAGGGGGACGGGCGAATCATCAACATCTCCTCCATCGCGGCGGAAACGGCCATCACCGGATCAGTGGCCTATTGCGCCAGCAAGGGCGGCGTGAAGATGGTCACCCGCGTACTGGCAGCGGAATGGGCCGACCGGGGCATCCGTGTCAATGCGATTGCCCCCGCCTATACGGAAACACCGCTGGTCAAGGCCATCACCGACTCGCGGGCGGGTTTCGCCGATGCGATCCGGCAACGCACGCCGCTCAAGCGACTCGGCCTGCCGGAGGAAATGGTGGGTGCCGCCATCTTTCTGGCCGCCGACGCCTCCTCGTACGTCACCGGCGAAACCATCATGGTGGACGGCGGCTGGACAGCGTTCGGGTTCTGATGACCCCATGTTGTCTGACCACGGGCTGCTGTCGGCACGCCCCGCGGTCACAGCACCGGTCATCGGTCCCGGAACCGCTCCTTCAGCCGCTCGATTTCCCTCTCCGACCAGCCCTCCGGCTCCGTGAGCGCGACCCAGGCATCGATGTAGTGCTCGTAGGCGTACTCGTGGCCGTAGCCCCGGGGCGCCGTCCCCACCGCCATGTCCGCCGCCACCTGCAGCATGGTCACCACCGGGAACCAGCGTAGATCCGGAGAGACATCGGGGCCGCGTTCGCCACTCATCCAGGCCGGTTCGTTCCACACCATCTGCGGATCGAAGAAGGTCACCGGATCACTGGCGTACTGCAGAAAGGCGATGCGGAAATTGCCCCAGTCGGTGTCCGGCTCGTCCAGCCCTCGATGCTGGTTCATGAAGCGCACCACCCGGCCATCGCGGAAACGCGGCAGCCAGGCCGGTGAGTTCCCGTCACGGCCGCGGGTGACCGTCCGCCAGGTCTCGCTGCGAAACGGCGGCCCGCTCCACAACGCGCCCTGGAAGGGATCGTCGATGATATCGAAGACGTCAAAGGAGCGATCAGAGTTGAGGGCACCAAGGCTGAGCCCGTGCAGGTAGAGCTCGGGCCGCTCGTCCTCGGGCAGCTCCGTCCAGTAACCGTAGACCTCTTCGAACAACGCCCGGGCCATCTCGACGCCGTATTCACCCTCGGTCATCAGTGACAGGGGGCTCGGTAGGTAGGAGTACTGGGCGGTGACCGTGGCGATATCGCCCCGGTGCAGATATTCCACCGTATCCTGGGCGGCGGGATCGAGCCAGCCTCGCCCGGTCGGCGTGGCGAGAATCAGCACCGAGCGGTCAAATCCGCCGGTGCGTTGCAACTCGGCCAGTGCCAGCTCGGCCCGCTCCCGCGGTGTCTCGGCCGCATTCAGACCCACGTACACGCGAATCGGGTCCGGCATGGGCTCGCCGTGGAAGTCCTCCAGATCTGCCGCGGAGGGTGCCACCGTGACGAAACGCCGCCCGCGGCCACCCAGGCCCTCCCAGGTGATCAATGACTCCGCACTGCCGGCCCGGGTCGATTCGGTGGGGGGATCCAGGTCATCCTGGATCACGGTGTCCAACTGCTGATAGGAGTTGTCCGCCACCCGCAGGGCGTAGGAAAAGATCACGCCGTCGATCACTGACCAGAACAGCGCCAGGGCGGCGAGCACGCCCACCACGTGGGACACGCGCCGGGGCACGTAACGCTGGAGGCGGCTGGAGAGAAATCGGAACGTCCAGCGGAAGCAGCGCGCAATCAGCAGCAGCACGGCGAACACCAGCAGCGCGATGAACGCCACGCTGAAGGCGCGCACACCACCGACCTCATCCATTTCCATGAGGGCACGCACGGAGTTCTGCCACTCGGAGGCACGCCACAGGAACACGCCGGCGGTCAGGACACAGAAGGCGGTTGCCACCACCTTGATCCACCAGTCCACCCGCCGCCGCGGCTCGGGAAGCTCCAGGTAGGCCCAGAGCCAGTGCGCTGAGTAACCCAGGACATACCCGGCAGCGAAGGAGAGCCCGGAGATGACCCCCTGGACCACGAACGGCCGCGGCAGCAGGCTGGGCGTCAACGAAAACGCGAAGAACAGCGTGCCCAGGAGCAGGCCCGCGGTGGAGAATTGGGCGAACAGGCGTTTCAACAGCATCCGTTACTCACCTTGCTATTCAGTCCAGTCCGGTCACAGACGGAACACGCGCCGCCCCACCGAGCGTGGGCCACGCATGCCCCAGGAAGCACGGACCCCGTGGGGAGCCCGCAGCGGGGTTCGCAGCGGCACAATGGGTTGCATATCAGGTGTCGCGGTCAGATCCAGCAACCGCTTGACCCGTTCAACGGTTTCCGGGTGGGTACGCAGCCAGCCCGGCACCCAGGTCGGTCGGCGGCGCGGCAGGAAAACACGATCCAGCCACGCGCCCCGGGAACGCTCCAGGCGGGTCAGTGCCTCTGCCAGGCCCTGCGGGTCACCGGTCAGCCGCGCCGCCTCCAGATCGGCATTGAACTCCTGGTTGCGCGACAGGGACAACTGCAGCAGCGTGCTTAGCGTAGGCACGGTCACGAGAATCAGCAACACCAACCAGGGAATATCCACCTCACCGGCCAGGACATACGGAATCGCCAGCAGGATCATTATCTGGCCGAACAGGGCCATCCACGAGGTCAGTTCCGTGATCAGGCTGGCCAGGGCCATGACCCAGGTATCGTTGTGGCGCAGGTGACTGGTCTCGTGGGCCAGAACACCGGCAATCTGGCGTAGGGACAGGGCGCGTAGCAGTCCCGCGGTGACCGCAATGGCCCCGCTGCGCCGACCGCCCACCGCGAACGCGTTGAGTGCCGCCGAGGGCACGTACCAGAGCTGTGGTGCCGCCTGAATGCCTGCCCGCTGGTACAGGCGCTCCAACACCTGGTAGAGCACCGGCGCCGCTTCACGGGGCAACCGCCGCGCGCCGGAACGCGAAAGGATCAGCCGCGGCTGAACCCCCGGCGCCACCACCAGCACCACCGCGCCCACCAGCACCGCCCAAAGCACGCCGTACCAACCGGCAAGCACCCACCCGATGAGGCCGAGCAGTAGCAGCATGCCGGTCAAGAGCAGCACGGCCCGTAGCAGGTTGACCAGCTTGTGGCGCAGGAAGGTTTCGGAATCCAGGTGCATCGCTGGCAGTAGCCGGAGTGTAGACGACAACGTCCCAATGATGCCGCAGCTCGCTTGGTGCGTCTCCCCCCGGCCGAACTACACTGAATGAGACGCTGAACAAGAATCCACCAGGGAACAGGGGATCAGAATAATGCGGGAAGACTACCCCCGGGCACTGGCCGACCAGGAACAGGCACTTCTGCAGCGCCGGAGGGTGGCGGCCAGGGCTGCCCAGGATGGCGGCGGCGTCGGCTTCGGGCTCTCCGGGGGGGGCATCCGCAGCGCCACGTTCACCCTCGGTTTTTTCCAGGCGCTGGCCCGGGCCGGTCTGCTCCGTCACGTCGACTACCTCTCCACCGTCTCCGGTGGCGGCTATTTCGGCGCCTTCCTGGGACAGCTTTTCCGGCGGCCGGAGGTCGTCACCGGCGTCGACGACGTGGAGGCCATCCTTGCCGGGCAACCATCCTCCCGACCCGACAGCGCCAACGACATCGAACGGACCCGGCGCGGGATCCTCTCCTACCTGCGCGAGAACGGCCGCTACCTGTCGCCACGTGGGACGGGCGATCTGCTGCTGGGCGCCGCCGTCCTGCTGCGCAACCTGGTCAGCGTGCACCTGGTCCTGGCGATGTTGGTGCTGCTGGCCCTGCTGCTGGCCCAACTCGCCTACCTGCCGATCGTGTCTGCGGTGGCCGGGACAGTAAACACCATCGCTGCCTGGCCGCTCATCAGCCCCTACCTGTTCCTGGCCGGCCTCACAGTGGTGTTCGCCGCCGGGCCTGCGGGCTGGGCCTACTGGCTGATCGGGCACCCGCGTTCAGTACCTCGCCGGGAGTTCATCGCCAATCTGGGACCACCGGTGCTGCTGCTGTTGCTGTCGCTGGCTGCGCTGGTCGTCGGTGCCACCGGCGTCGACAACGCCACTGCCCTGCTGCTGGGCGGTACCACCGGCAGTCTGGTTGCGGCGACGGTTCTGCTGATCTTCCTGTTCACGGACCGGGCACTGCTGCGAATCGTGGAATCGGGCATCGGATCCGGCGAGGACGAATCCGCGGTGCATGTGGCCGCGGCGCGCAGCGGGGTTTCACGCGCTTTCCTGCGGGCGCTCACCGTCGCTGCGGCTCTGCTGTTGCTGGGCCTGGTGGACACCGCCGGCGGGCTACTCGCGGGCTGGAG